>NZ_JARESU010000108.1:0-29304 GCF_046027075.1 Paraburkholderia sp. RL18-085-BIA-A
CGCGGTTCTTGCTACGGTTAAAGGAACAACATACTTTTGACCGGAAGCTGGCGTGTACTTTCCGGCGGACACGTCAGGCGAGGCCTCTTCCGCCGCGCCGTCGAGTCGCGTTCAGGCAGCTTAGGTCATTGCAGCCGCCCGGCCGATCATGGACCGGGCCATTCGCCGCTTCCTGACGACGGGCTTCCGCGTAGCGACGGGCACGGGCAGCGCGCCGGGTGTCACCTCCGGCAAGCGGCCATGCTCTAGAAAGGCGTAAAGCAGCTTGACTGCCTCCGGCTTGCCGCGCTGCTCCAGTTTCCCTAGAAGGGCATACGCGAATGCCTGCAGGTCCTCGCGTCCGTGACACCCCTCGAACTGGAGAAGCGTTTCCCCGACCGCGGCACGAATGCTGTGCTCGTACAGCATGCTCGCGATATGCGAGGCGCCTCGCGCCAGTTCCATCTCATTCCCATCGAAGCGCCGGACTTCGTCGGACGACCGTTTAGGTTTAGCTGCCTTCACATCGCACCCGGTTCCTGCGGCAAGCGCATGCCGCGTCGACTTGCAAATGGCTGAGCGCGCGTCGTCGCGCGCTAGTCCGACCATGTTGACAAGAATGAATAGGGACGCACGGCACATCGACCCCGTGCGCCGCCATTGTCACGAAATGCGGATTACGCGGCTTGGGGCGTCCCGGTGCAAAGCCAGTGAACGTCGAGATTCAGGACTGGTCATACGTAATAGCTCTCAGGTCTCTAGTTTTTGTGTACTTCAGCGCCGCCTGGGTTGCGGCGTCGAATGAAGCTACATGTTCGCCGTGACAGCGTTGTGACGCTTGCTGCCACTTTATTTCCTTGAACAGACGCTTCCCTGCCACTCATTTTGCACCACTATTTATCGGCAGTAGCATCGACGTCAAATGGAAAATAATCCGGTCCGCCCTGCCTGACTGGATAAACGCAAATCCCTGCTGCATATTTCCACTGGCAAAGCACTGCACTCGCCAAGGCAGCGAGTCTGGTGGGCTGCAGCATAGTTCGACGCATCCCGGGGTTTTCACCTAGAGCGCTTCGCATCCTCTTTCCCGGAGCCCGTGGCCGCAGCAATATGGCTTTGTGCAGCGACGAGTTGGTCATCAGTAGTCGCCACCAGCCACAGACGTGCCCGCTCCACGATCCGGCGGTTATGGTCCTTCAACGGGCCCATCGCGGCAGCGGCCTTCCAGACCACCGGGCCGATTCGGCTTTGCCTGCCCGACGGCGCGCCTACCAGCAGGCAGTAAGGTCCCAACGGAAGCGATACAAACGGAAGTGCCGGACTGACGCGCATGCGCCAGTCGATGAAGGGCGTCTCGCTGATAAGCAGCGGTATGGGCAAGCCGTAAAGCACACTGAAGTCGTACAGCGCCAGTTGTTCCGGCATGCCGGCGTAACTACGCCGGATGTCGTCGACAACCGCCGCGCGGATCTCGTCCTCGAACATTGGTTCCAGCGAGTAGCGGGCGAGTGCCTCTCGAGCCTCCAATTGATACGCGCTGAACAGGCCGAGTTCAACGCAGTCCTGCACTGCGCGTTGAACCTCCGCTACAGAACCGGCTTCCTCTGGCGAGCCCAACTGCGCAGCCCGCAAAAACCGGGCAAGTCCCGCCTCCTGGATTGCAGGACCATCCTCGGATACATCGTCTTGAGCGTCCTTACCAAGGGGCACGTAGGTATATTTCTCGGCTGCGAAATGCGATTTCTTGCCTTCGTCAAACTTGATTACGCCATCAACGCAGTCCAAATAGCGAGTCCCGATTCGACCATGCTCCCAAACCCAATTTTTCAGGAGCGGACGTAGTGGATGCAGTTTATCGTGATCGGCCATTGAAACCTCCAGGTGCCCCAGTATAGTTCCAAGTTGCCGATCGTTCTGTGGAGGACATAGCGTTCGATCAATCCGATGGATCGGCCCTTTCCAATCAGGCCAGGCGTAGCCCTGCTGGCTCAGAAGCGACCGGCACGACAGACCAGCATCGGACCCTGAGCCGCCGTTCGAACTCGCCCCACAGCAACGGCTGCTTCCGAGGTACAACCGCCGGTGACCTCATCGAATTTGCCGAGTAGCCGCTCAGCCGACATCAATCCGATGGCAGCAAAACGCGACGCGGTGACCGATAGATCAGGCGAACGGCCGATTTGCATTTGCCCTGGCCCAATCCATCGATCCCCTCGATCACACGCTCGAGATCACATCACCACGGGATCGTTTCGTTTTCCCAGCGCGTGAACGTCCCCGTGGGGCTGTCCGGGCCCAGCAGCGCGACGCGCACCGCTTCGCGAGCGCCCTCCTCGACAGTCTGCGTGCCCGCGTATCCATTGAGGTTCGTCTTGGTGAAGCCCGGGGAGACGGCGTTGACCTTGATCCCCTCCGGCTCCAGCTCGATTGCCATGGCGACCGTCAAAGCGTTGAGGGCCGTCTTGGACGCTGGGTAGACAGGGCCGAAGATCGCGCGGTAGGCAAAGGCGGGGTCTGAGTTCGCCGTTAGCGACCCGACGCCACTCGACACGTTGACGATGCGGGAACCCGGCGTCTCGCGCAGGAACGGCAGCATCGCCTGGTAAACGGCGATAACGCCGAACACGTTGGTGTCCCACACCGCGCGCATTTCTTCGAGGGACACGTTGCTCGCGCGGGTCGTCTTCACGTACTCCTCGACGGACTGCCCGGGCAGCCTTTTTGTATTCGAGATGGCCGCGTTCTGGATGAGCACGTCGAGACGGCCGAACTCGTGACGAACGCGCCCCGCCGCGGCTTTGATCGAAGCCTGGTCCGTCACGTCGAGCTGGAGCGCGTGGGCGTCCGGCCCAACCTCCCGGGCCGCAGCCTCGCCGCGTTCGAGATTGCGCGACCCGACCAGCACAGTGAAGCCGTGTACCGCGAGATCCTTTGCGATCTGAAGACCGATTCCTTGATTGGCCCCGGTGACCAGGGCGACAGGTTTGTCCTGCATGGCAATCTCCTTGTGATATTGCGCAGTAGCACGCAAAAATTCAGAGCGATGGCGCCGATCGTTCAACGAACCTCGGCCGCCCATGCTTCGGCGTCGGCGCCGGCCGGGATGCGCATCGGGGATGACGGGTCGGTCGCCGCACGCCACACGGCTTCGGCGACGTCTTCGGCCCGGGTGATCGGCGAAGACGTATCCTCCAGCGCCGCGAAAACCTTCTTGACGAGATCGGCATAGGCTTCGTGGTCGATGCCGTACATGTGCGCACGGGCGTTCTCGCCGAAACGGGTCTCGGGCGCGCGGCCTGGCAGCACCAGGCGCACCCGCACGCCGAACTGTTCGAGCTCCAGCGCCATCGACTCGGTGAATGCGTTCACCGCGGCCTTGCTCGCCCGGTACGCGCCGATCAGCGGCAGTGCCTTCAGCGTCACGCTCGACGTGACGTTCACGACGACACCGGCCCTACGCTGCCGAAACTGAGGCAGCACCGCTTGCGTCATTGCGATCGTGCCGAGGGTGTTGGTTTCGAAAACCTCACGCACCGTCGCGATCGGGACGAGTTCGGCCGGGGAAGCCGCGCCGAAGCCCGCGTTGTTGACGAGAACGTCGATCGGGCCTGCGGCCTCGACAGCCGCGCGGATGCTCTGTGGATTCGTGACGTCGAGCGCCAGCACGCGCAAACGGTCTGAGGGTGGCAGCACATCGGCACGCGGCGTGCGCATCGTCGCGATGACCTGCCAGTCACGCGCGAGGAAGCAGCGCGCGATCTCGAGACCAAATCCGGAAGAGCAGCCGGTGATCAGCACGGTTTTCATGGGGAAATCCTGTGGGGTGGTTGGCGTGTCCACATACGATAGATCGGCGAGCCCGTACTCGCTACAATCAATCATCCGAATTTCATTTGCAGGAGTCCGGCGATGATCGATCCGCTGCCCGAAGTCGTGACGTTGCTGCAGCCGGGCGCCCGGTTCTCCAAACTCGTGCTCGGCGCGAGCCCCTGGCGCATCAGCCGCTCGGATGCCGCATCGCGATCGACGGACACGAGCCCATCGAACTGCTGTCGGGCGACTTCGTGCTGATTCCAGCGGACTACGGCGTCGCGATGTCGAGTCTCGAGCCACTACCGTCGGGCATCGAGACGCCCGCGCCCGTCGCGCTGGGCAACGGCGAATTCAGAATCGGCGCGCCGGACCGCCCGATCGACGCACGCATGATGGCGGGCCACTGCAGCTTCAGTTCACCGGATGCGTCGCTGCTGATCTCGCTGCTGCCGCAAATCGTGCATGTGCGCGGCGAACAGCGGCTGGCCACGCTCGTGCAACTCCACTTGAGCCAATGGAGGCTAAGGCAACCGGGAGAAAGGCAATGGCGTGCACGGCGACGCGGTGTATGTCATCGCTGGCGAGCGTGTGTGCGGCTTTCGCGCGATCAATGGTACGTCGTCGTAGACGACTGCAGCTTCGTCAGCACGCCGCGTTCGAATCGGAACCAGCCTTGCGAGCTTTGCATGACGACTTCATCGCCTTGCCAGAACACGCGCTTGACCGTCATCCGCTTACCCGTGCGCTGTACAAGTGGCGGATGGTGGCGAAAGTCATACAGCACCGGCCCGGAATCAGTCTGCACGAGCGTGCGCGCGATGGTGTCATTTGCGTTGCCAACGTCATCGAAATGCGAGAGAGTGTTCGCACCGAAGCGATCGAAAATTTCTTTGTCGAGCATCCCCACGAAATCGCGGTCGACGCGCACGAATTGCAGTTTGCCCGAAGGTGTATCGAGCGGGCCGGGCGCGTTGCTTTGCGCATGGACGCAAGTCACGAAAGAGGTGGCTGCGAGCGCAGCGAGGATCAGTCGTCTCATGTTCTCTTTTAGATTGAGCGGCGGTTCCGAGGACGGAGCACGGCCCGTAATCGTTCCTTGGCCACATTGTCGTCAATCTTGCTCGACATGTCGAAGGTCTTTAATTGGCCTCACCCGCACGTAGCCCGCGGAGGTTGAAGCGAAGACTGCGCGACTACGAGAGAAGATCGACAAACTGCGCGAGCAAATGCGCAATCGCGATAGCACCGCAGAAACGTTGGTACTCCAGGCGATGCAGCGCCGACTGGATCGCCGGCCAATGCAATGACGCTGCGACGCCGTACGGTCGAACACGTGTTCGGCACGCTTAAGCACTGGATGCGTTCAACACACTTCCTGACACGCAGGCTCGGTCACGTTGCAGCTGAAATGAGCCTGCAGCTGCTCGCCTACAATTTCCAGCGAGTCATCAGAATACTGGGATTCGCAAAAACGATGCGTGCGATTAAGGTGGCTGGCGCCTGATTCGACGCCGCCAATGACAGTCGCTTTTCGCTGCGCAATCCCGAGCAGGTTTCGTGTTCCTCGACGCAAATCCGAAAGTCTAAGCGGCGGCATTACGGCCCGGCATTAAGCCTACGGAGCCGCACGTTTTTACACAACCTCGGCCGGCCGCAGTCGCTTGCCAATCCGCGCAAACAACTCGGCGACATTGCTATGTGCGGCTTTCTTGATCGTACCAGTCTCAGCTAGCCATAGCTCGGACCCGCCGTGATGCTACGAACATTCGTCGGCACTTCTGCTTTTCCAACCATTGCAGCGATTCCTGTATGACCTCGGCCGGAACCTCGTTGAATGACGCACTGCGAATCAGGGCCTCGCTTGCGGCAATGTCGTTGAACTGTCCCAACTTGTTCTGCACGGATGTCAGCTCCTTGATAGTGTGATCGTGTCCGCCCTTGATAACGGGCTGAAAGAACTCGAGCAGGTATCTCAGCTTTTTGCCCGCCTTTCGAACGTCGTGAAGGTCTTTCTCCTGGGCGGCCTCACTATGCGCTGCGCGCCTGCTTCGCTTTTGAAGTGCGCGCTGGGCCAGACGGACGCGCTTTTCAGCGAACGCTCGGATGGGAAGATCGCTGCAACGCGATTGAAGAGTGCTTTGCGCGCGAAGCAAGACATCGCTCAAGAACGCCTCGATATCGTCGCTTTTGATCATTGACTGGCTATCCACCACCGCCTGCGCACGCTTCTCGCCCGCAGCTGCTACGAGCAGTTCGATCGGTGCGCCTGCCTTTTGCGCGGCTTTCAGAAGATCGCCTGCGATGTCCCAATCACGCGTTCCACCAGCCACCGCAGCAAGGCGCTTGAATTCTTCGGTGGCTTGCGCGGTTGCTTCCTCTCCGAGGTAGGGGGAGTACGCCCAGTACAGAGCACGAAGCTTTCTGAAGGCGACTCGAAGTTGATGGAACCCCTCGGCATCGCCTTTTCTGGATAGTTCTTTTGCCCTTTGCACTGCCTCGGCTACCACCGGCGTCGCCAGTGATGAGAAGGTACTGGCGATGGAGCTCGTTTTTGACAGTGATGAACCGGCCGGCCGCCGGTCGACTTTGAAGCGAGTGTCTGGCCGTGGCAAGGGCCAGTCATCATCCAGATCCATTCCAGCCTCGGGTCGGATAAAAATATGTTTGGATCCTCGGCGGAATCTGTGGGTAATTTGATGGGGATCAGGGAGGGACTGGTCAAAGTAAGGCCGACCTTGGGCAACGACGCAGGAAGCTGGTTTTGTATGGTCGTAAGCGCTCAAATGCCGCGCGTACGACCATCGCATAGCATGGCAAACCGTCGCGGCGTCAAGGGTCTGCTGCGCCGGGCTAAAGCCCGCCCTTGACCGGTCAGATTTCGTGCGGTGTTACGGACACGGTGCCGCACTTGCGCGGATTTGCGCGGTCGTTCACAAGGGGCAAAGGAAGCGATAGAGCTTCTTGCAAGTGGCGTCGAAAGCGCTCTGCGCGTCCTCGTTGAGGTGCCGGGAGATCAACGGGCCACCATATTGATCAATCTGGTTGAGAACGAGCGTGAGGGCATCCATCGCGGCGGCATCCCGATTTTCGTGGCGGACTTCAATGAGATGTCCGCCGAGCATCCAGAGGTGATCGCGGTGGCGATTCAACGTTTTGCGGGCATATCCCTGTGTGAGCAGGTCTTGCAGGAAAGGCGTGAACACTTCGACGAGTGCCTGCCCGGGCGGAATGTCCTCGTCCTCGAAACGCCAGGACGCGGGCCAGTTCTGCAGGTCGGGCACGTAGCGCGCCAGAGCATCCTGATCGGGGGCGACAATAGCGGCTTTCCCCTTGCCGCTGCTGGCCTTGCTAACCATGTTGCTGACCCGCCTGCTCAATGCCTGCCATCATTTTCCCGCTTTCGTTTATGAAGGCGCGCGACTGTGCGAGGCAACCCAGTCTATCGAGATCGACGTACGGCCGCGCAAGGGTTCGAAGCCGATCTGCTCGTGTTGCAATCAGCCCAGTCGGGGCTACGACACGCTCGCCCAGCGTCGCTTCGAGTTCATTCCAGTCTGGGGTTTTGCGGTGTTCCTACTCTATACCATGCGGCGCGTTGACTGTCGTGACTGCGGCGTGAAGGTCGAAGCGCTGCCTTGGGCCAACGGCAAACACACGCTCACGACGGCCTACATGCTGTTCCTCGCGCAGTGGGCCCGCAAGCTGTCCTGGAAGGAGACGGCGCAAAGCTTCCGCACCAGCTGGGAGAAGGTCTTCAATGCAGTAGAGTGGGTGGTCAACTGGGGGCTGAACCATCGCGAGCTCGGCACGGTCCGCGCATTTGGCGTCGACGAAATCCAGTATGGTCGTGGACACCAATACCTCACCCTGGTCTACCAGATCGAGGCCGGCTGCACGCGTCTGCTCTGGATCGGGCAGGAGCGCACGAAAGAAAGCTTCGCCAGGTTCTTCGCCATGATCGGAAAACCGCTATGCGAGAAAGTTGAGTTCGTCTGCTCGGACATGTGGAAACCTTACCTCGAGATGATCGCGCTACATTGCCCCAATGCACTGAACATCCTCGACCGCTTCCACATCGTCGCAAAGATGAACAAGGCGATCGATGAGGTTCGCGCTGACGAAACCCGCCGCATGAACCGCGACGGATATGAGCCGGTGCTCAAGAAGTCACGCTGGTGCCTGCTCAAGCGGCGGGAGAACCTGACCGACAAACAGCGGCTGCGCATGCGCGACCTGTTGCGCTACAACCTGCGTACCGTACGTGCCTGGTTGTTCAAGGAGGAGTTCCAGCAGCTTTGGGATTACGTCTCGCCTGTGTGGGCCGGCAAATTCCTCGACCAGTGGTGCACCCAGGTGATGCGTTCACGCATCGAGCCGATGAAGAAATTCGCCCGCACCGTGCGCGCCCACCGGGAACTAATCCTTAACTACTTCCGTGCGCGCAAGCAGTTCTCCAGCGGCATCGTCGAGGGCTTGAACAACAAAGCGAAAGTCACCATGAGAAAAGCCTACGGCTTCCGAACCTTCAGAGCGACGGAAATCGCGCTGTATCATGCACTTGGCAATCTTCCCGAGCCGCCAACCACCCACAATTTCTACTGACCAAGCATATGTTTTGCCCAGACCTTACCACACAGATATTCGCGCACCGCCATTTTTGTGACGGTTTGATGAAACGCATTTCAAGGTGTGGCCCGTATACCGCCCTCAATTCGCGACGTCGCCGAGCGTCTGCTGTTCTATATTAGGATGCTTGGATACATCAATCATCGCCCGATACGCTGCCGCATCGACCGCGCCTCGACGATACCTGGAAGTAGGAGTTCGGATTGAAGAAACGCGCCACCGTGATCTGTCGCAGAGGTAAGCGAATCCTCATGGTCACACGTAGTCAGTCGAAGTGGGCTTTGCCGGGCGGGATTCTCAAGCGTGGAGAACATCTCTGGGCCGCCGCGCTTCGGGAACTCAAGGAAGAAACGCGGCTTTCTGGAAAATCAGCCAAGTACCTCTTCGACCTCCGCGGCAAGCAGAAACACCATCACGTGTTCTCCTGCGAAATCTCAAATCGCGCCAAAGCTCGCGCCAGTAACGAAATATCCAAGTGTCGCTGGGTTCACCTCGACGACGTCTCTAGCCTCATGACCAGCGGGCCGACGATCGACATCGTGAAGCTCATGAGTCAACGTCGCAGAAAGTAGCGCAATCGACAGGCGCCGATCGACAAGCAACAGACAGTGCTCCCCGAACCGGCCATTCGCCTACACGACTGCAGTTCGAATGCTTTGTGCGCCAGCGCCGTGGGACGGGTCAGACCGCGCTCCTGGTCATTCCTCCACCAACTTGCACCCCTCCGTCCACATAGCGGGCCAGGAGCGAACACGGCCGTGCGAGCGCGTCGTCCTGCAACAGCGTCATGCTCTGTTCGAGTACCAAGGCAAGAGCGCCGGCCGCCACCCATGTTGCAGTATCTTCTAGATGCGACTCCAAGTGATTGAAGTTGCGGCCAGCCCAACATTTGCATCGCCTACGCGACAGGTGTCCGATTGCGGAGTTGGTGTCAAGCGTGGCACGCGCATCGCGCGTGGACACGCGCCATTTGACCAGCCCGTGCGGAGTCGGGGCGCTTTCAATGAGCGGCATGCTTTTTTCGAAGGGCATGCCCTTTCAGGCCGAACAGCATCGCCGGCCACACTGCCCCGTCTCTCGACATGGCGTTGTCACGCTAAATTGTTCGCGACGTAGAACTGCGGGAGATCTCTCCCTCGGAAGCCGGACGGATTCTGGGTGAGATCAGTGAAGCGCTGTCAAGCGGCGAAACGTTCGCCAAGTTATTTGCGATCGAGCGAAGCGCGCAGCAAATGTCGCTTCAGCGCAAAGTGCTGTTCGGACCGAAGTTCGAGAGGAAAGCATGCGTGCGTTCAGGATCGCGGAAGCCACGCATGCATCACTTCACTGAGATCACCCAAGATCCGTCCGCTTTCGAATCAAACGCGGAGCGTTTTCGCTCTTGCGTCGCGAACGCTTTAACGCGACAGCGCCGCCAGACCTCCGCCAAAGGTGTCCACCTATAGCACTGGCGCCCACCATTAGGATTCGCATCTTTATCTTCAACGAATAGTCTATTGTCTCAATACAAGCGGGCTCGCGGTGTCCCTGCGTCCGTTCAGAATCGGGCTAGGATTCTGCACATGCATCAGCGACTGCGCAGGGCTATCGCATAGCGAGCCCGCTCGTGGTCAAATCGCCTCCAATGCCAGCGCAATGCCCTGCCCGCCGCCGATGCAGAGTGTGACGATACCGCGCCGCAGTCCGTCGCGCCGCATCGAATGGATGAGCCGTGTCGTGAGCACGGCACCAGTTGCGCCGATCGGATGACCGTGAGCAATCGCGCCGCCTTCTACGTTGATGATGTCATCCGGCAACCCTAGCTTTTGCGCGACGGCGATTGGCACCGCAGCGAACGCTTCGTTGATTTCAACCCGGTCAACGTCCGCGAGTTTCCAACCCGCCCGTTCAAGCGCGATGTGAACGGCAGGCACTGGCCCGAGCCCAAACATGCCAGGCTCGACTGCGGCAACACCGAATGCGACGAGTCGGGCGAAGGGTTTGATGCCACGCGCTTCGGCGAAGCCACGCTCCGCGACCAGCATGGCCGCTGCGCCGCTGTTCAGGCCTGGCGCATTGCCAGCAGTGATCGTCCCGTCAGGCCGAAAAGCCGGACGAAGTTTCGCAAGCGTTTCGACCGTTGTGTCTGGACGCGGCGCCTCGTCCTGTACAAAGCTCACCGGCCCCTTGCGCCCTGCTACTTCCACGGCGATTATTTCGGAGCTGAAGAAGCCACGCTCTTGCGCCGCGGCAAAGCGCTGCTGTGACCGTGCAGCCCACCGGTCCTGCGCTTCGCGCGTAATCGAGAGTTTCGACACAAGATCTTCCGTGTGCCATCCCGAATGCTCGTTCGAGAACGCATCGACGAGCCCATCCTGCAACATGCTGTCATACACTTGCGCATTGCCCATCCGGTATCCCTGCCGGGCCCCTGGGAGTAAATACGGCGCGCGATCCATATTTTCCATGCCCCCGGCAACGCCCGCGTCGCCGAGTCCGAGCCAGATCTCCTGTGCGGCAGAGACGATTGCCTGCGCGCCTGACCCGCACACTCGATTCACTGTCAGTGCCGGCACTCCCACCGGAACGCCACCGCCAATCGCAGCCTGACGCGCCGGGTTCATCCGGTTGCCAGCCTGAACCACGTTGCCCATCACGACCGCCCCCAACTCCGTGCCATCGAGACCGCTCCGCAACAAGGTTTCGCGCACAGCAGCCGCACCGAGTTCCGTTGCAGGAACATCCTTGAGCGAACCGCCAAAAGCACCGATCGGCGTTCTCACCGGATTACAGATCACTACATCTCGCATGTTCATGGTCATCTCTCTTCAGTAAAGTCATACGCATTGGCTCGCGCTTCGCATATTCGAAGCAGGCTCTCATTCCGGGGCAGGCGTCAGCGTGGCGAGAATTGCGAACTGCGGCGCCTTCACGTCGAGAAGGTACTCGTCAATCCGCGCCACTTGCCACGCAAGCGCTGCCGCAGCGCGAAGCAGTCGCACTCTTCGAAAGAGATCGGTTGAGTCACGCAAAACAGTTTAAATGTGCATATGCACATAGTCAAGTAAACTGTGGAGCAGAAATCCATCCATACGAGTCAAAAGGAGAAGGCATACAAGCTAGTGAGATCGTTGCCTTGATGACAGACGTAAACCTCGGCTTGGCGGGGCTTTTGTACAAGCCCTCACCTGGCTGCGTGCGAAGAAAATCTACGCCAGCGCCTGCGACGCGTCGATGTTAAAACGTATTGCGCGTCAAAAGCCGATGCATGGTCCTTGACGAATAGTCTGAGGGCAGAACTCCGCAAGCAAAATACTTTCGTAGTCGGGGTACATCCGGTCTACGTCTAAACCAGCATGACCGCACGACTCGATCGCGCCCAAGAGCAAGCCCGAAGACCTCGTGGCGCAAGTGCTGCAAGCAGTTTTGAATAACGAGGAAGAGGTGCTGACGGACGATGTTGCGCGCAAGGTGAAGGCGTCGTTGTCTACCGCGAAGCCCGCCTATCTCGGTCTTTGAGCGACATCGCCCAGCGTGTCACAACGAAGCATGTGACCTATCGGGCAACGCTCACGCTCCCTAGCTGGTTGCAAAACCGCATTTCAGGATGCGATCGCTTTTCGAAGCGCTCGCGGGGCTACTGCCGACAGGTCCGGCCTGCTTTATCTATCAATGGCTGACTGCCGACAAAACGGCGGCGCCAGAGGTCTGACCATATTCGTTGCGCGACGCCACGCGAGCTGCGGCATTCTCATTCCAACCGCCACCCAGTGAACGGTACAGAGCCACTGCAGCAAACGCATGCTCCCACTTCGCTTGATTCAACTGGTCCGAGTCCTGCAAATAGGTCTGCTGTGCAGCGCCATTCGATACCCCTCGCCCGACACCGAAACCAGCGCTGAAGATCAGTACGCAGAGCAAAAACGTCGCGCTCAGTGTGTCCGAGGAATCGGTCCAGGGTGTTCAGGTCAGATCTGAGGAAGGCCAGGTTTTCCGGTTGTGTGCATATGCATATATAGACAAGGTCAGTTCGAGAATGTACCAACCCGGCATCGCAAGTCGTATTGCGCTGTCGGTTCGATGAGTGAGTCACCGCAGTCGTAGGCACACGATCCGTTCCCCTTAGAGGAACGGCGAAATGTTCGCCATCGCGCGCGTCACGTAGTTTTCCTTCTCACCGACGGGGGCGACATAGTGAATCGCGCCGCGTGCAGCTTCGAGGCTCTCCAGCCGCGCGATGAACCAGGCCGCCAGATACTGCGATGCCAGACATCCGCCCGCGGTCGCGACGTTTCCGCTCGCCACGAACGGCTGGTTGAGCACAGCTATACCAGTCCCTTCGACCCACGGCTTGGTGGTCAGGTCCGTGCAGGCCGGAACGCCGTCCAACAGGCCCAGCTTCGCGAGAATCAGCGTGCCCGAGCATTGCGCACCCAGCAGCTGGCGCGCCGGGTCGAGCTGCAGTTGCGACATCAACGCGGCATCGGCGACGACGTCCCGGGTCTTTATCCCGCTGCCGACCAGCACCGCGTCGGCGTCGCAAGCCTCCTGCAGCGACGCTTGCGCCTCCAGCACTACACCGTTCATCGAACGCACCCGCGCCGCCGGACTGGCGATCGAAACCCGCCAGTCCGGTTTCCTGACACGGTTGAGGATGTTGAGCGCAATCAGCGAGTCGAGTTCGTTAAAGCCTTCAAAGGTCAGGATGGCGATGTGCATGGCGTCCTCGTGTAGGTGGAGACGTTGTTTTGTGCAATGGTAGGTCCGATAATCAATACAATCAATTTATTGTCATGGATACATTGAGCCATGCCGCAGGCCCGCTACAAACAACTGGTCGACCACCTCGCCGCCGACATCCGTGCCGGCCGCCTGCGTCCCGGAACACGTCTGCCGACGCACCGCGACCTGGCTGCTCGCGAAGGCCTGTCGCTGGTGACGGCCACGCGTGTCTACGCAGAGCTGCAGGCGATGGGCCTCGTGAGCGGCGAAACCGGCCGCGGTACATTCGTCAAGGAGCCTCTGCCTCGCGGTCAAGGCATTGACCTGCATGCCTGGAGCGCGGACACCGTCGATCTGAGCTTCAACTATCCGTCTTCGCCGGGCCAGGCTGACCTTCTCCGGGCGGCGCTGCGCCAGCTCGCGGCCGCAGGTGACCTGGAGTCACTGCTGCGATACCAGCCCCAAGGCGGGCGCGAGCACGAGCGGGCGACGGTGGCAGACCACCTGGCCCACCGGGGGCTGGCAGCGACAGCCGAAACCACATTGCTCGTGAGCGGCGCACAGCACGGACTGACGACAGTCGCTATGGCGTTACTCGAGCCCGGCGACGTAGTGGCTGTGGACGCGCTGACATACCCGGGATTCAAGCTGGCCGCCGAGGCCAATCGACTGGAACTCGCGCCGATCCCGGCCACCCGGCGCGGACCCGATCTGGACGCATTGGCGGCCCTGTGCAAGCGACGGCGAGTGCGCGCCGTCTACACCATGCCGACGCTGCACAACCCGCTCGGCTGGGTAATGAGCTCGGCGCGACGTCGAGAACTCGTCGCCATTGCTCGACGACACGGGCTGATGCTCATCGAGGACGCGGCGTACGCATTCCTTGCTGAAGGTGCGCCGCCCCCGTTGGCAGCGCTTGCTCCAGAGACGACGGTCTATGTTTCTAGCTTGTCGAAGAGCGTCGCGACGGGTCTGCGCGTCGGTTTCGTTTGTGCGCCACGCGAATGGGTTCCCAAGCTCGAACGGGCGATCAGGGCGACGACCTGGAACACGCCGGCGACCATGACGGCCATCGCCTGCGGCTGGATCGAGGACGGCACGGTAGCCCGGCTCGAAGAGGACAAGCGACGCGATGCAACGACGCGTCAGAACCTTGCCGCCGTGGTTCTGGGCGGGCTCACGAGAATCAGCCATCCCGCCTCGTACTTCATCTGGCTTCCCCTGGCACAGGAGGTTCGCGCGGACGCGGTCGCGATGGCGTTGTTGCGCGAACGGGTTTCGGTGTCGACAGCCCTGCCGTTCTCGACATCGGCTCATGTGCCTCACGCCATTCGATTGGCAATCGGCTCCGTCGATTTGCCAACGCTCAGGGGATCACTGGAAACAGTGGCCCGTGTTATCGCCGATCAGACCTACTGACCGACGGTCACCCTCGACGTGCCGGTCTCATTACCAGAAGGTTCGCCATTGTTGCGCGAACAGCCAGCGTCAGCAGGACGCCAGGCCCGCTAGTCGACGAGCTTGATTTCTGTCAACCGAAGTTTGGGACCACTCTCGGCGCCGCCCAGGTGGAACATGCATTCCAACAGGGTCGTCAATTGCTATGCGAACGCTTGTTGCGCCTTGAGGGAATGCGACCCCGCCCTAAGCAGCCTTTTCGGGCGGCCGCACGCCCTCGTTGACGTATTGCCGGATCGACTCAAGGATGCCCAGATCCAACTCCTTCGCGTCATCAAGCCCGAAATAGCCCAACCACTGCTCTACTAGCCTGACGCGCTCAGGATCAGATCTGCCGCTTCCAGCAAGTTCTGGATCGGCCGAGTTCAGGCCCGCAGCAGCTTCCATTGCGGCCATTCGGAACACGGTCGGCGGACCATCCATCAACGCGCCCATCTGGCGGCCGATCCGGCGATAGTGATCGGATTTGACGTGCGCCTGAGCAGCCGCCTCGTCGGCATAGCGCTCGACAAACACGTATTCACGAGCTTCCTCCGAACGCCACAGGTCGTACGAAAGGCACCCGGCTTCCGCGCGGGACTCCACGACCAGGCCGGCCGCCAGCGCTTCGAACTCGGCCTCCCGGCCTTCCTTCACCATGATCTTCGCTACGATTCCACGCATTTCCTTGTCCCCCTGACAGTTCCCAAATGGTTAGCCACGCGACAACATTCCCTGAAGTCGCGTCGCGACAATCTCCTCCGCCTGATGCATGATCCTGCCGATCAGGTCTCCGACCCGGGGAATATCGTGGATGAGCCCGGCGACCATGCCGCAGGACCAGGCGCCCGCGTCGAGATTGCCGTCCTGCATCACGCGCGGATACACACCGCCGACCTCTTCGACGATGTCTGAGAACGTGATGCCCGCCCCCAGGCGCCTTTCCTTCTCCAGTAGGCGCTCGACCCCCGCATTGTTCAGCACACGCTCGGTATTGCGCAGCGGGCGCATGACGAGCCGTGTATCGAGTTCCGTTGCCGCGATGATGGCTTGCTTGACCTTTCGATGCACCGGCGCCTCTGCCGTCGCGACGAAGCGGGTTCCCATATTGATGCCGGCCGCGCCCATCGCCAGCGCGGCGACCAGCGAGCGGCCGTCCGCCATCCCGCCCGAAGCGACAAAGGGCACCCTGAGTTCGTCCGCGGCGCGGGGCAGCAGAATGAAGTTGGGGACGTCGTCCTCGCCTGGATGTCCACCGCATTCGAAGCCGTCGACGCTGACCGCATCGCAGCCGATACTCTCGGCCTTCAGTGCATGGCGCACCGACGTGCATTTGTGGATGACCCGGATGCCCGCTTCGTGCAGCGTCGGCAGCCATTGCTGGGGATTGTTGCCGGCCGTCTCGACGATGCGAATCCCGCCATCGATGATCGCCCGCACATAGCCCGGGTAGTCCGGCGGATTGCGCGACGGCAGAAAGGTCAGATTGACTCCGAACGGCTTGTCGGTCATTTCCCGGCATCGCCCGATCTCACGGGCCAAGGCGTCCGGACCGGGCTGCGTCAGTGCCGTAATGATGCCCAGGCCGCCCGCATTCGACACCGCGGCGGCCAGTTCCGCGAACCCGACGTAGTGCATGCCGCCCTGAATGATGGGATGCTCGATGCCGAACAACTCGGTGATCTGCGTCTTCATCGACGAAGCTCCTTGTAGAAAGTCATGGATCAGATATTGACCAGTCAGAACTGATCGGCCGGCAGCGCCATCAGGCAGGCTGCGCCCGTCTCCACACGCTGCCGCAACGCCGCGACCAGCGGCAGTTCACGCGCGAACCAGAAGCGGGCGAGTTCCAGCTTGCGGCGGAGGAAAAGCCGGTCGTCCGCGTCGGGTAGCAGGCCAAGCGCGACGTCCGATATCCGCAGCCACATCCAGGCGCAAGCGACGATACCCATCATGGCCAGGAAGTCGCTGGAAGCGCCGCCGGCGTCGTACGGGTCGCGAGACGGGTCAGCAAGCCACTTCGCGCAGGCACGGATATCCTGCGCGCCGTGCCGTAACGCGTCAGCGTGCGCGCGCAGCTGCTCGCGCTGTGCCGCCTTCCATGCGGTGGCATCGACCAGGTCGAGAAAATCGGCTAGCGCCCGGCCGCCGCCCGCGGGCAGCTTGCGCAGCACGAGATCCAGCGCTTGCACGCCGTTGGCGCCCTCATAGAGCTGGAAGATGCGGCAGTCGCGCATGAGCTGCTCGACGCCGTTGTCGCGGATATAGCCGTGCCCGCCCATCAATTGCATAGCGTCGTTGGCCGACTCGAAGGAGCGGTCGCTGAAGAATGCCTTGACGACCGGCGTCAGCAGGCTGCCGATCGCGCTCCGGTTGGCGCGAAGCGCTTCGTCGGGTTCGTCGAGCAGCGCCGTCACGTGAAGCGCGAGGGCACGGGCGGCTTCGAGGAAGGACGCCTGCTTCAGCAGCAGCCGGCGCACGTCCGGGTGAACCACGATCGGGTCCGCCGTGCCGCCTGTGCGATCCTCCGCCTTGGCGGCCCGGCCGGCCAGCCGCTCGCGGGCGTAGTTGGCCGCATGACCGTAGGCGCGGCTTGCCGACGACAGCGCCTGCAACCCCGTGACGAGGCGCGCCGAATTCATCATGTCGAACATGCCGCTCATGCCGGCCGACGACTTGCGTTGCGTGCCGCCCGGCTGGCTCGACTCCCGCAGCGGATAGGCCAGCGCATGTTCGAATGACAAGGTGCAGGTCGCGCTACCCTTCAGGCCCATCTTGTGCTCGATCCCGGTCACGACGACGCCGTTCGATCCGCCCAGCGTGCCGCTATCGGGGTCCACCACACGCTTGGGCACCAGGAAAAGCCGGACCGTCGACAGGTCGTCGCGGATGCGTCCATCCTCGCCCGGGACCTTCGCCAGCACGAGGTGGATGACGTTCTCGGTCAGATCCTGGTCGCCACCGGAAATGAAGATCTTGCTGCCGCTGAGGCGCCAGCTGCCGTCAGGCTGCGACACCGCACACGTCTTCATCAACCGCAGGTCGGTCCCGCAATGCGGTTCGGTCAGGCACATCGTGCCGGCCCAGTGGCCCTTCACCATCGCTGGGACGACATGCTCGAGCATCCACGGCTCGCCGGTGCGTCGGACCGTCGCATGCGCGCCGGCGGTCAGCACCGCATAGAGGCCGAGCGAATTGCAGGCCGACGCGGAGAACTCGCGCACGGCCTGATCGATCACCTCCGGCAGGCCAGCTCCGCCAGATTCCTCCGGGACTGAGACTCGGTTCCAGCCTGCCTCGCACAGCGCGGCGTATCCGGCCAGGTAGCCGGACGGCGTCCTGACCGCGCCGTTGTGGAAGTGGCAGCCTTGTTCGTCCCCGGGACCGTCCAGGGGCGCCCAGACTTTCTCGAAAAAGCGCGCGGCCTGTTCGAGCACCTGCCGCGTGTCTTCGCGCGCCATGCCACCCAGCGCGTATGGCACGGTCGGCGCGATCACGTCGTGCAACAGGAAGACATAGTCGTCGACGGGTGCGTTGTAGTTTGTAGACACGGCGATTCCTTTTTGACGAATGCGATCGATGGCCGGATGTCGGCCGGTCAGACGTCACCCCGGCGATAGCCGATGCCGCGGACGAACTTTGCCCAGGCGACGCTGGCGAACCGCCGCTTGCCGGCTGTTCTTCGGTCGATAGGTCGGCTCATGGTCAAGCTCCTTCGATAGATCGGACTGCATAGGGAATAGTGAAGCAGCTCAGCGCGCCGGCCAGGGCCGCATCGCCGGCGACACGCGTCGGCACCCGGATCTCCACGAAGAAGCCGCGGCTGCCCCGGTCCGTGGCCTGCACCTCTGCGCCTCGGCCGATGCCGTCGAGCGCCGCACGGAACATCTGCTCGATGGCATCGACTCGCAGCAGGTTCTTCTGGATCTTGCCGACCGACGTCTTCGGCATGTCGGGCAACATGAAGCAGTGTTTTGGAATCGCCGCGCGTTCTGGCATGTGCTCGGCGGCGTATCGCAGGACGCTATCCGCCGAGGCGCTCGCTCCCGGCTTCAGCACCACGTAGGCGACCGGTACCTCGCCGGCATGCGCATCGGGCGCGCCGACCACGGCGGCATCCTGGACCGCCGGATGGCCGAACAGCACCTCCTCCACCATCTTCGGATCAATGTTGTGTCCGCCGCGGATGATCAGGTCCTTGGAGCGGCCCGTGATCCACAGCCAGCCGTCCGCGTCGAGGTAGCCGAGGTCGCCGGTGTCCAGCCAGTCGCCGTCGAACCAGCGCGCAGCCTCCTTCTGGCCGAGGTAGCCGGGGAAAACCGAAGGCCCGCGCACGATAACGAGGCCCGGCTCGCGCGGCGCGCAGTCCCGGGCCACGTTCCCGACGCCGTCCGGCAGCACCACGCGGACCTGCTGGTACGGCACCCGCACGCCCGAACTGCCAATCTTGACCTGCTCGACCAGGGGCGTGATGCAGGTGACCGCCGTGGTTTCAGTCATGCCCCAGCTTTCACGGATTCGGACGCCGGTCATGCGATGGAAGGCGTCGGCGACGGTAGTCGACAGGGGCGCGGTCGACGAGGCGACGTAGGTCAGTGTCGAGATGTCAGCGCCACCCAGCGGAATCGACAGCACCTGGTTCACCAACGTCGGCACGAGGATCAGCATGTTGGCCCGAATGGCCTCAATGATGCGCCAGATGTTCGGCAGCACGGACGGATGGCGGAAGCCGGTCGACGTCATCAACACGACAGTCGCCCCCTTCGCCAGTGGGCCGAAACAGGCGACCACCGCGCCGGCGACATGGAAAACCGGGACACCGACCAGTTGCACCTCGGTCGAGTCGGATCCCCACAGATACTTCGACGCCCACACCCAGAACACCTGGTTGCGGTGCAGGTTGCGCGCCAGCTTCGGGGCGCCGGTCGTGCCGCCGGTGTGGAAGAGCGAGGCGGTGTCGTCGGGCGAGAAGATGCGCCCGGAGAGCAGGCGGTCGGCGGGATAGCGTTCGACGGCTTCAGCGAAATCGATGACGGGCACGCCAGCGGCCCTCGCCGGCCCCGCTCCGCCGACGCGAATCACCACCGCCAGCGATGGGAGGCCGCGCGCCACGGCCTCGGCCTTGGCCCAGATCTCGGGGTGCTCGTCGCCACCATACGCGACCAGTACCTTGGTGCCCGCCGAGCGGAACATCTGGACGAGGATGTCCGGCTCCTGCATCCAGTTGGCCGGATTGACGATCCCGGCGGCCTGAGCACCCCACAGGACGTACTGCGATTCGGGAACCGCTGGCATCAGCACCGAGACGACATCGTGCTTGCCGACGCCGAGGTCGTTCAGCAGATTTGCCGTCTGGTGGACCTTGGCGCGCAACTCGGCATAGGTCACCTGCCGCGCATTCTCGAGGGGACGGGCGCCGTCGGTAAAGAAGCGGATGGCAACCTTCGACGGGTCGATGGCGCAGCCGTCCATCAGCATTTCGTAGGTGGAGGCCGGCAGTTTGCGGTCCACCAGCGGGACGCGCTCGAAGCGGGCGACGTCGGCTTCGCTCAACAGGAGGTCGGGGGTCCAGTAGTCTGGCATTGGGGCGGTCATGGATAGCTCCTGTGCGGCGCTCATTCGTGTTCGAGGTTGATGTCGCGTGCCAGACGCACGAGGCGGCTGGACTCCTGGCGGTAGTGCGCGGGGGCCCGGTCGTGATCCACGGCGGTTCCTGCCGAGTTGCCCCGTTCCGCGACGCAATCGCGAAAAGCCGGCTCGGCGACCATCAGGCCGGCCGCGTTGCCGATTACCTCGGTCATCGGCTTCCGGACGAATAAACTGCCGCCCGGATAAGGAACGATCAGGGAGGCCGGGGTGCCAGGGGACCGCCCTGGCGACTGCGCCACGGCGCAAGTGCCTGCCCACGCGCCGACCAGTGGCAAAGACTTTGCCGCGATACCCGCGCGGCCAGGTCTCCGTATCGAGAAAGCCATCATGTTGTCTCCAGTCCTTATATTTCTTTGGGCGAGCGCCACCCCAAGGGCGCACTAGCCCATCCGCGCAATGCAGTTCATCGCACGGTGCCGGTTGGTGTCGGTAATCGACGGGGAACGCGCCTAGAAGTACAGCTTGGCCAGCGACTCCGCGACGCAAACGGGCCTGGCCGATCCTTCCATCTCGAACGTGACCGTCCACGTCGCCTTTACGCCGCCCTGCCGTTCGTCAGCCACGTTCTCCAGGACGGCGAGGACGCGTACCTTCGCGCCGACAGGCACGGGGCCGGTAAAGCGGACCCGGTTCAGGCCGTAGTTGACGTACGCGCGTACGCCCTCGAAGCCAGTTACCTGCGCCATCAGCACCGGCAGCAGCGACAGCGTCAGGAATCCGTGTGCGACGGGACCGCCGAACGGCGACTCCCGCCTCGCCCGCTCGGGATCGACATGGATCCACTGGCGGTCGCCAGTTGCCTCGGCAAACAGATTCACCTCCTGCTGCGTAACCAGGTGCCAGTCGCTCGGACCGGCCTCCTTGCCCTGGAACGCCTTCAGTGCTTCGATTGACGTGAAGGTCTGCATAGTGGCTCCCGTATCAGCGGTCATGTGAGGTCGGCCGCACCTCAGCGCCCCTGGAATCGCGCCTCACGGCGCTCGACGAAGGACTGGATACCTTCCTTGAAGTCCTCCGTGGCGAAGACCTGCTCGCTCACCCGCGGGATGACGTCGATGGCCGCCTTCTCGCCCTGCTCGATGTAAGTCAGCGCCGCCTCTTTGGTCGCGCGCAGGCCGATTGGGGCGACCTTGCAGATCAGCCGGGCGATCTCCATCGCGCGCTCGCGGTGCTTGCCATAGGGGTGAACCTCCTGGACGAAGCCGCAGCGATACGCTTCCTCTGCCGGGAACTCGTCGCACAGGAACAGGTGGTACATCGCGTTGCCCCAACCGGTGCGCGTCAGGTAGCGGAAGTGAGCGCCGCCGAGCGGGGCGATGCCGCGTTTCGATTCGAGTTGGCAGAAGCGCGCGGTATCGGCCGCAATCACGATGTCGGAGGCGAGCATCTGCTCGATGCCGATGGTATAGGTGATGCCGTGGACGACCGAGATCAGCGGCTTGCGGCAGCGCTTCTGAAGGCCGAACGGGTCGACCTGGTCGTCTGGAATCGGCTTGGCCGTGGCGCTCGGGCCGAAGAACTTCGGCATATCGAGGCCGGCCGTGGTGTGCTCGCCTGCCGGATCCAGCACCGCGACCCACAGGTTGTCGTCGTTGTCGAACTCGGTCAGCCGCTGCGAGAGTTGCTGCATCAGTTCCGGCGTGATGGCGTTCTTCTTGGCGGTGTTGTCCAGCGAAATGATCGCGATATGGTCCTCGATCGTCATGCGGACTTCGGGCGTGCCTGCTGCGTTGCTCATGGTGTTTTCCTTTGAATCGGGATGGTTCGGATTCCGGATCGAACGTCTTCAGACCGCGGTCAGGCCGCCGTCGACGGCGAGGATCTGGCCGGTGATGTGCTTGCCCGCGTCGCTCGCGAACAGCAGGGCCGCGCCCTTGAGGTCGTCGTCGTCACCAATGCGCTGCAGAGGCGCCAGCTCCGACAGCTTCTCGACGCCCACTTTCTCGATCGTCCCCCTGGTCATCTTCGACGGAAAAAAGCCCGGTGCGATGGCATTGACGGTCACGCCATGCGGGCCCCACTCGCCGGCGAGCGCACGCGTAAAGTTGACGATGGCGCCTTTGCTGGTGTTGTAGGCAATGGTCGGCTGGCCCTTAGGACCGTTGCCTTTGAGGCCGGCGATCGAGGCGAGGTTGATCACGCGCCCGAAGCGGTTGGGAATCATCGACCGCCTCCCGATCTTCTGCGTCAGCAGGAAGATTGAGCGCACGTTCAGGTTCATGACCTTGTCCCAGGCGGCCAGCGGGTGGTCGACGGTGGTCGCGCCCCACGTGGCGCCGGCGTTGTTGACGAGGATGTCGACCTTGCCCAGGCGTTCCATCGCTTCGTTGGCGAGTCGTTCCACGTCGTCCTCCACGGCGTTGTCAGCGGCGATCCAGCTTGCGTCGACACCCAGCCCGGCCAGATGCGCCTGCGCGGATTGAAGCGCGTCCGATTTGCGCGCCGAGATCACCACGCGGGCGCCCTGCGTGCCGAGCGCCTCGGCGATCTGCAGGCCCAGCCCGCTGGACCCCCCGGTCACGAGAGCCGTGCGGCCCTTCAGGTCGAAAAGATTTGCCACAGCAGTCATTGCCGTCTCCTGGTTTATGGGTGGAATTCGTCACAGCACTTCGAACAGCCCGGCGGCGCCTTGTCCGCCACCGATGCACATGGTCACCACGACGTACTTCGCGCCGCGCCGCTTGCCCTCGATCAGGGCGTGGCCGGTCAGCCGCGCACCGCTGACGCCGTAGGGATGGCCGACCGCGATCGCGCCGCCGTTGACGTTGAGCAGATCGTCGGGAATGCCGAGTTTGTCGCGGCAATGCAGCACCTGGCAGGCGAACGCCTCGTTCAGCTCCCACAGGCCCACGTCTTCCAGACTGATCCCAGCGCGCTGCAGCAAGCGGGGCACAGCGAACACAGGACCGATGCCCATCTCGTCGGGCTCACAGCCGGCGATCGCGAAGCCGCGGAACAGTCCCAGCGGTTCGATGCCGCGACGTTCCGCGAGCTTCGCGTCCATGACTACGCAGGCCGACGCCCCGTCTGAGAACTGGCTCGCGTTGCCCGCGGTGACGACCCCGCCCGGCAGCGCGGGACGGATGCGCGACACGGCCCCGAGCGTCGTGTCGGCGCGAATGCCTTCATCCTGCGAGATCGTGACTTCACGAGTCGTGACCCGGCTGGCAGCGTCTATCGCGCCCATCGTGGTTGTCATCGGCACGATCTCGTCGTCGAACCTGCCGGCGGCCTGTGCCGCCGCCGCGCGTTGCTGGCTGCGCACGCCATAGGCGTCCTGCGCTTCCCTGCTGATGCCGTAGTGCCTGGCGACTTTCTCGGCGGTCTGCAGCATGCTCCAGTAGAGCTCGGGCTTGTGCTCGACAAGCCACGGATCGCGCTGCATGTGCGTGTTCGCCTGGTTCTGCACGCACGAGATCGATTCGACGCCACCGGCGACGATGGCCGGCGCGCCCTCCAGGATCACGCGCTGCGCGGCCATCGCGATGGTCTGCAGCCCGGACGAGCAGAAGCGGTTGACGCTGACGCCGCCGGTCGTCACTGGCAGGCCGGCACGCAAGGCGATGGCGCGGGCGATGTTGCCGCCGGTGGTGCCTTCGCCGAAGGTGCCGCCGATGACGCAGTCCTCGATTTCGGCCGGATCAAGGCCGGAGCGGGTCACCGCGTGCTGCACCGCATGCGCGCCGAGCGTGGCGCCGTGGGTCATGTTGAAGGCGCCCTTCCAGCTCTTGGCCAGGCCGGTGCGGGCGGTCGAAACAATGACGGCCTCGTTCATGATGTTTTCCGTTGGGGTGGGTGGGATTCAGGCGTTGAAGGCGCGGCCTTCGTCAGCCAGTTGGTCGATCAGCGCGGCCGGCTTCCAGCTTGGGTCTTGCGCCGACAGGGCGCGCAATGTGCGGCGGACATGCGTCAAGCCGACCGTCTCGGCATAGAACATTGGGCCGCCGCGCCAGGCCGGGAAGCCATAGCCGTGCAGGTAGACGGCGTCGACGTCGGAGGCGCGGGCGGCGATGCCTTCCTGGAGGATGTCGGCGCCTTCATTCACCAGCGCGTAGATCAGCCGGTCGACGATCTCCTGGTTGCTGAACCGCTTCGGGGTCACGCCGCGCTCCTGCCAGTACGTCTCCAGCATGGCCCGCGTGCGCGCTGACGGCAGCGCCTTGCGCTGGCCAGGCTCGTAGTCGTACCAGCCGGCATCGGTCTTCTGACCGAAGTTGCCGGCTTCGCAGAGCCGGTCGCCCAGCTCGAAACGAGCAAGCGTGGGATCCTCGGCATAGCGACGCTTGCGGATGGCCCAGGCGATGTCGTTGCCGGCCAGGTCCGCCATCCGGAACGGTCCCATCGCCAAACCGAATTCCTCGATGGCGCGGTCGACCTGCTCGGGCAGCGCACCCTGCTCCAGCAGTTCGCCGGCACGGTGCGAATACTTCGCCAGCATGCGGTTGCCAATGAAGCCGTCGCAGACGCCCGATACCACCGGCACCTTGCCGATCCGGCGCGCGAGACGCATGGCGGTCCGCAGCACCTCGGGCGCCGTGTGCGCGCCGCGCACCACCTCTAGTAGGCGCATCACGTTGGCGGGGCTGAAAAAGTGCAGGCCGATTACGTCCTGCGGGCGACCCGTCTCCGCTGCGATGCGATCGACGTCGAGCGTCGAGGTATTGGTGGCGAGGATCGCGCCGGGACGGGCGACTTCATCGAGCGCACGGAAGGTGCGCAGCTTGACGTCCATGTCTTCGTAGACCGCCTCGATCACCAGGTCGCAATTGGCCACCCGAGCCACGTCGACGGTCGGCTGGAGCAACGACATCCGTTGTTCGACCTCCTCGGCATGCAGCCTTCCCTTCTTCGCGCTCGCCTCGTAGTTGCGGCGGATCGCGGCGACGCCCTTGCGCACTGCCTCCTCCGAGACGTCCAGCAAGACGACGGGGATACCCGCGCTGAGGAAATTCATCGCAATGCCGCTGCCCATCAGCCCGGCACCGACGACGGCCACCTGGTCAACCGCGCGCTCGGCCACGGATTCCAGCACATCAGGCAGCTTGGCGGCAGCCCGCTCGGAGAAGAACGCATGGCGCAGCGACTTCGAGACGGAGCCGTTCATCAGTTCGAGGAAGAAGCGGTGTTCGAGCGCCAGGCCATCGTCGAAGGGCAGCCTGAAACTCGCCTCGATGGCATCAAGGCAGCGCTGCGGAGCCGGCAGGTTCTTGTAGCGAGCGGCGATGGCCGCACGCGCCACCGCAAGATAGCCCTCGGGATTCGGATGGCGGATGGAGAGGTCGCGCACACGAGGATGCGGCCCCGGGTGGTCTGCGACTTCCTGCGCGAAGCCCAGCGCTGCGACGAGCAGATCACCTTGCGCGAGGCGGTCGAACAGGCCCGAGTCGGCCAGCGCCTCGGACGGAATCGACGTGCCGTGCACGATCATGTTGGTTGCCGCCTCCAGGCCGATCAGACGGGGCAGCCGCTGCGTGCCGCCGGCGCCCGGCAGCAGCCCCATCGTCACCTCCGAAAGCGCGATGCGGGCCTTCGGCACGGCGACCCGGTAGTGGCACGCCAGCGCCAGTTCGAGACCGCCGCCCATCGCCACCGAGTGCACCGCGGCGACCACCGGCTTGGAGCTGTTTTCGATGGCCGCCAGCACCATGTTCAGGCCGGGCTCGCGGCCGGTCTCCGGCGAATTGAACTCGCGCATGTCAGCGCCGCCCGAGAAGGCCTTCCCGGCGCCGGTCAGTACAATGGCCCGGACGCTGGCATTGGCGGCCGCGCGGTCGATCCCGTCGATGATGCCGACACGCACGGCGTAGCCCAGCCCGTTGACAGGTGGGTTGGCGATCGTGATAACGGCAACGTCGCCGATGACTGTGTATTCGGTGCTCATGGGAGGTCCTCTCCTGGTTTGGAGCTCTGGCGACTCTGACTGGCTCTAATCGGCCCTGGGCTCAGGCGGGGCCAGCGGTCCGGACAGGCGCCTGTTGCAGGAAGCGCCGGAAGATTTCCTGTGCCTCGGGCGACTGCCGCAGGGTGTCGAACACGACCATCTCGCGCTGGAGACTGTCTTTGACCAGCGTCTCGGTCGCCTCCCGTACCAGTCCGCGCGTCGCCATCAGCGCCTGGCGCGGCTTGGCGGCGAGACACCTGGCGATCGACAGCGCCTCCGCCGCGACCGTCTCCAGCGGCATCACGCGATTGACGAGTCCAGCCCGATGGGCTTCCGCGGCGGGAATGGAGCCGGCCAGCAGCAGCCATTCGGTCGCCTTGTTGCGGCCCACCAACTGCTGCAGCAGCAGCGTGGACGCGAATTCGGGGCACAGCCCGAGGTCGACGAACGGGAAGCGGATGCGGGCGTCGTCGGAGGCAACGACGTAGTCGCAATGCAGCAGCACGGTCGCCCCGATACCGACCGCATGCCCGCAGACGCCTGCCACCATCGGCTTGCGCAGTGCGATGACCGCGCGCAGGAACGGCGCGGCGGGCGACTCCTTCTGTTCGGTGGCCTGTGCATTGACGAACAGGCCGATGTCGTTGCCGCTGGTGAAGTTGCCGCCCTCGCCCTGGAGCAGCACGACGCGGATGTCATCGCGACGATCCGCCTCGACGATCGCGTCGGCGAGCGCCGAATACATCTGCGCGGTGAGCGCGTTCTTCTTCGCCGGCCGGTTGATCGTCACGACCAGCACGCCGTCGTCCAGGTGTTGCAGCACGTCTGTCATCATCGCTCTCTCCTTCGTTCCGACTCGTGTGAAGTCGTTTCGTTGAAGAGAGTTTGGATGTCCGGCGCGAATCCGGCTGTCAGAACTAGCTCTGCGCCTTGTCAGCGTTTTCTGAAGCTGAGGGCTGCGATCAGTCGATCAGCCGATGCTCGACGGCATGGCGCGCCAGCTCGGCGTTGCTGGAGACGCCGATCTTCTTCAGGATGCGCGATCGATAGGTGCTCACGGTCTTCACGCTCAGGAACATCTGCCGCCCGATCTCGGTCAGGCGGATACCGCGCACGATCAGAAGCATGATTTCGTATTCACGCGACGACAGTTGCTGGTGCGGCGCCGCGTCGCTGACCCGGTCAAAGCCGTCGAGCAGGCAGCTCGCGACGGCCGGCGTCATGTAACGCTTGCCCTTCGACACATTGCGGATCGAGTCGACCAGTTCGATCGCGTCCATATCCTTGGTGACATAGCCGGACGCGCCGGCCTGGAAGGCGCGCAGCGCGTACTGCTCGGCCGGGTACATGCTCAGCACGACCACCGGCATCGTGGGGCGCTCGGCGCGTAGCGAAGGCAGCATTTCCAGGCCGCTGCGGCCCGGCATGTTGACATCGAGCAGCGCCACGTCGAAGGACTGCTCGCGCAGGCGGCCGAGGGCTTCGCTCGCATCGCCGGCTTCGGCCACGACATCGAAGCCGTCCTGCTCGGCAAGCAAGCGCTTGAGGCCCTGGCGAAAAATCGTGTGGTCGTCGATCAGCAGCAGGCGAATCATGGCTGTCCTCCGCCGATGTGAGCGCCAGGATTGGCGCGCTTGTTGGTGTCTTCGTGGACGGCGGACGCGACCGGCACGCCGAGCCGCAGACACGCGCCGCAGCGGGGTCCGGTGTCGAGGACGAGTGTGCCGTCGAGCTCGCGTGCGCGTTCCTGCATGCCCAGCAGGCCGAGATGGACATCGGCCGCGACGCGATCGAGGTCGAAGCCGAGGCCGTTGTCAGAGATTTCCAGCTCAAGGCGATCGGCTGCCCAGTCAAGGCTCACGGTAACTTCGGTAGCTTTGGAATGTCTTGCGACATTGGTGAGCGCTTCCTGGAAGATCCGGTAAATGCCGATCTCACGGTTGTGGTCCATATCTCGCGCGGCGCCCGTGGTGCTAAAGCGCGTGGCGATGCCGTAGCGGCGCTCGAAGCGGCCGAGGTCGAGGCACAGCGTGTCTTGCAGGCCCAGGTGGTCGAGGGCGCCAGGGCGAAGTCCTTCGGAAATGACGCGCACGGCTTCGATGCTCTCCTGCGTGAGCTGGAGGTCTTGGCGGCGGTCAGGGCCAGCGAGGCGAGCCCCGGCCCCGCCGTGCCACCCTCCCGCGTCCGTGGCGCGCGACAGCGGTCCAGCGCCTCGATGCCTCGCGACAGTCGCGACAGGTCAAACTTGATCGCCGTCAGCATGCCGCCGATCACGTCGTGCAGCTCTCGCGCCACACGGTGGCGCTCGTTCTCGCGGACGTTGTTGGCGCTTGCGAACAGCTCGTGTAAGCGCTCGCTAGCCTCGACCAGCTCAGCGCGTTGCCGCTCGCGCTCAGTGGTGTCGACACTAAGGCCGACGATTGCGGGCCGGCCGTGGAAGATCACGCGCGTGCCATGGATCTCGAAGCAGCCCGGGTTGCGGGACGAGGTCCGGCGAATGACGAACCGCTCGGAAGCGCCAACGCCCCTGATCTGGCGCTCGTACTGGGCCATCAGCGCATTGCGTTGCAAGGGGTTCGCCACGTCGCAAAGCCGGGCGCCGAGCAACTTCTCGCGCCTGAGACCGCACATGCGCGCGAACGTCTCATTGACATAGCGGAAGCGGCCGTCCTGCAGAATGTAGATTCCGGCGATGGACTGCTCGACGATGCCCTTGAAGGGAACCTCGTAGTCGTCCAGGTCAACGTTCAGCTCGGCCATGGCAGCTATTTCCGCTATGTGAATGATGGTTGTCATGCTGCAGAATGACGAGCACAATACAGAAAGTCAAGACAAACCATGGGATTTGACAAATGGGCCACTCACAGGCGGACAAAGCGCAGAGCAGGAACCGCATCCTGGAACAGGCCGCGGAGCAGATTCGGGATGGCGGATTAGAGTCCGTCAGCGTCGGCAAGCTGATGCGTAGCGCCAACCTGACGCACGGCGGCTTCTATGGGCACTTCGCGTCGCGCTCGGACCTGCTGCTGCATGCGCTCGAACGCGCGCTGGATGCCGGGATAGCCGCGTTCGAGGCGAAAAACGGGAAGGCGCCGGTCGAGTACAGCGCAACGGTGCGCAGCTACCTGAGCCGCAAACACCGCGACGCGCGCACGACTGGCTGCGCAATCGCCGCGCTGGCGGGAGACGTGGCGGGGGGGCCGCCGGCGGGGGCCGCC
>NZ_JARESU010000109.1:0-29034 GCF_046027075.1 Paraburkholderia sp. RL18-085-BIA-A
CTCTATGCCTGTGCCGCAGGCGTGAACGACGTGACGGCGTTCGCCGTCACGTCGTCGTTCTTCAACTACGACACATACGCGTGCGCGACGTTGATCAATTGCACGCGATTGCGCACGTTGAACAACTGCCGCAAGCGGCGCAGGTGATAGTCGACGTTATGCGGCGACAGCCCGAGGAAGTACGCGATTTCCTTGTCCCGCTGACCCTGCACGACCGCCTTCAGCACCGCGTGCTGCAACTCGCTCAACGCGACGCGCTGCTGCTGCGCGGGCGCGATGCCGATCACGCTTTTCGCGTGCGTCCAGATGAACTCGTGAATCGTGTGCGCGAACATCAGCGTTTCGGCGACGATCGATTCGGTCATCCAGCGCGGGTTGCCGATCTCCGAGTTGAAGCACAGGCTCGCGCTCAGCTCCGGCTCGGGCAGCGGCATCCGCGTGAGAATCCCGCTTTTGCGGCCGGTCGCCTCCAGCATGTCGATCAGCCCGCCCAGCCGTTCGCTGCGCATTTGCGCGCGCGGCAGGTCGGCGCGCATGTCGGCGGTGTTCCACAGCAACGGCATGCCGGTCGGCGACGCCAGCGCGACGCGCGGATCCAGCTCGAAATAGCGCTCGCGGAAATAGCGCGTGAGCCAGCTCTGCGACTCGTAGCTGCTCAGCACGAACATCGTCTTGTGATGCGAGGACGTGCGCGTGGCCGAGTAGCTGAACGAGTCGAAGCCAAGCTGCCTGATGCGCCGCCGCACGAATTCGATGCGGTCCTGCGCGCTGCCGAAACGCCCCAGCGGACTGATGACCGGCGCGGCCCGCCGCGCGGCGGGCGACGGCGTGCCGATCTCTTCCTCGGTGAAGAGGGTGAGAAATCCAGTGGGCGCGGCACCGGTTGTGGTGCGGGTCGATGCTCTCGATGCTTCGGCCGCGTGGGCCGATTTCACGGGTTGCCGCGTGCCGGCCGGGTAGGCCGGTTGTGCGGACCCCGCGGGGTTGCATGCTGCCGACGCGTGCCCGGCTTCGCCTTGCGGCGAGCCGGTCAGCCAATGCGGCAGCGTATCGCATTCGTGTTCCATGAAACGGTAGCTCCGGCGTTCGAAACGCGTGAAAGACGACAACCTGAATGATTAGCTATTTCCAAAAATTACGGTAGCCGGTTCCTTGCTATCATTTTCGTGATCTTGCGCTGACCGCGAACCGGCAGCGCGGGTATGGCGGGGTTTCTCCTTGCATACGCACCTCCTGGGAATGGACGTGATGGCACGAATTCCGAAGCTGACAACGACGCTCGCCTACGACCGCTACATGGCGGGCCAGAGACTCGTGTCGAGCGTGGACCGTGCGTGGCGGCACCTCGTGTTGCGCTCGTATCTCGAACCGGCCGAGCAGGAACTGCTGGAGGCGCTCGGCTTGCAGGACCTGACGCTGATGACGCTCGCGAGCGGCGCCGAGCACCTCGAACGCAATCTGCACGGGCGCTGGGAAAGCGCCGATCTGCGCGTGGGCGACGTATGGTTCGTGCCGCCCGCGCCGATCTCGTGGCGCTGGCATTCGATCAGCGACGAGCCGTTGTCGACCGTACATTTGCACCTCGAGCGCAGCCTGATCGACAGCGTCGCCGCGCAGATGGAACTCGGCGGCTCGCACGAACTGTCGCTTGGCGACGCGATGCAGTTTCACGATCCGCTGATCGCCGCGATGCTCGGCGCGTTGCATCGCGCGGCCGGCGATCCCGTCGATTCGCGCTTGTACGTCGATGCGCTGGTGCACGCGCTCGCCGCGCATCTGCTGCAACATTATTCGCGCGGGCGCGAGGCGTCCGGCCGGCTGCTCGCGCCGCCCGAATGGCTCGTGCCGCGCCGCATTCGCCGCGTGACCGACTATATCCGCGCCAACCTTGCCGCCGATCTGACGATCGACGAACTGGCCGGGCACGCCGGATTAAGCAGTTTTCATTTTGCGCGGGTGTTTCGCCGCGAGACTGGCGAGACGCCGCATCAGTTCGTCACGCGCTTGCGGCTGGAGGAAGCGGCGAGGCTCCTGCGCGCCACCGATCAGACCGTGCTGCAGATTGCGATTGCGGTTGGTTTCGAAAGTGCCAGTCATTTCTCCGTGCAGTTCAAGCGTAGCTATTGCGTGACGCCGCTCGCTTACCGGCTGCACGGCTAAGGCGCGGCGGATCGTGCAAGTGCTGTTGAGGCCGCCGTTGGCGATCACCGTGGCGGTAGTGGCCGGATGCATGCCGCGTTTGCCGTGCTCGCCGTTTTTTGCCGCTTTCATCGTCCGGCGGCGTTGCCGCGCCGCCGTGCCGCCTTCTGATGGGAATCACGCACTTTGCGCAGTGTGCTGCGCATTGCGCGGCTTGCAAACTACGAACTTTCGTGGCGACTATCCGGCACGACCTGGCATGGCTATAGCGAGCGGGCGTTTGCGGCGCTTTCATGGTTGGCGGCGACCTCCGGTCCAACTGGCCTGAGCGCATCGGAAGCAACTGTATCTGTCGAAGCCTTGCGCCGGACGACAGAATAATGCCCGCACGGCCTTGGCCCAGCCCGCGTCTGACCGACCTTTCCATTCACCCGTCACACTGGATATTTGCGATGACCCGACTTCGAATCACCTCCTGCGGCCACGTCTTCACTGCCGAAACCCATCCCGACGCGCCCCACACGGTGGCCGCGTTCCTGAAGCTTTTACCGTACCGCCAGAAGATCATCCACGTGCGCTGGAGCGGCGAAGGCTGCTGGGTGCCGCTTGGCGACTTCAAACTGGAGAACGACGGCGTGGCGGTCGGCTTCGAGAATCACACGAGTCACCCGTCGGTCGGCGACATTCTGTTCTACCCGGGCGGCTACAGCGAGACCGAGATCATTCTTGCGTACGGCTCCTGCTGTTTCGCGAGCAAGATGGGGCAACTGGCGGGCAACCATTTCCTGACCATTGTCGAAGGCCGCGACAAGCTGCGCGAGCTCGGCACCAAGGTGCTGTGGGAAGGCGCGCAGGACGTGCTGTTCGAGAAGCTCTGAGCGCCGCGCCCCGCGCGCATCCTGAACCCCGGTTAATTTTCGGCCAGCAAATCGCGCATACTGGAGGCGCAGGCGCGGCGTGTAAAGCGCCCGCGATCTGCCTCCCAGCGCGGTTTGCAGCGATGCGCTCGCGTTGCGCATGGAGCGGCACACTCTTTTCGCCGCGCTGCGGCGTCAGGTCTCCTACATGACGGACTCGCACGTATCTTCGCTGAGCGCCTTCGCCGCACAGTTGCGTTCACAGCAGGTCGATTTGACCGAGCGCTGGATGAAGGCCGTCTTCCACGACGCAGAACTGACCGAATCCGACCGGCTGACTTACGAGCAACTGGCCGATCACATCCCGAACATCCTCGACGAGATTTGCGGCGCGCTGGAGCAGCAGGACCTCGACTCCGTGGAGAGCGCGATGGAGCGCGACGCGCGGCTGCACGGCAAATTGCGCTGGAAGCAGGGTTACCGGATCGACGAACTGGTGCGCGAACTCGATTTGTTTCGCCAGATGCTGAGCGGCGCGATCGTCGAATTCAGCGAAGCACGGCCGTATTTCACGCGGCGCCACGAGGAGCGGGCGCGGCATTTCATCGACGAAGCCGTCGGGTTCGTCACGCTCACGTCGATCCGCGAGGTCGTCACCGAACGCGACCGCAAGATCGACGATTACACCGGACGGCTCGAACGCGCCAATCATGAACTGACGCTCAAGCAACGGCTGGTGGCCGAACTATACGAATCGCGGATGCAGATCACGCGCAGCGTCGTGCACGATCTGCGCAACTTCCTCAATGTGTTTTCGATGGCGCTGCAACTGATCAGCCGCGCGCCGTCCAAGGTCGAGACGGCGCTCGGGCTGGCGAGGCGCCAGGCCGCCGATATGAAGACGCTGGTCGACGAACTGGTCGAATACTCGGTCGTACTCGGCGACAGCAGTCCGCTCGCGCTGGAGCGTGTCGCGCTGCGCGAACTGTTCGACGAACTGGTGATCTCGTGCGAGGCCGCGATCGAAGCGAAAGGGCTGCGCCTTCAGACGGCGTTCGACAGCGCGCTCGACGAGGTTGTGTCCAACCGGCTGAAGCTCAAGCAGGTGGCGCTCAACCTGCTGACCAACGCAGCCAAATACACGCGAGCGGGCCGGATCGAACTGGCGATGACCGTGCTGGAGAACGATTGCTGGCGATTACGTGTGTCGGATACGGGCGTCGGTATCGGCGAGTCCGATCGTGAGCGCGTATTCAAGGAGTTCGAGCGCGCCACGCACGAAGATATTCCCGGCGCGGGCCTCGGGCTCGCGATCGTCAAGGAACTGTGCCGGGTACTCGAAGGCGAAATCCGTTTCGATTCGCAGGAAGGCGAGGGGACGGTGTTCGAGATTACGTTTCCGATGCGCCTCGCGGCGGCGGGCTCGTAAGCCGGGCGCGTCGACGCCGCGAGGCGGCGTGTTAAACCGGCGGGCGTCTCATGTCTCATGTCTTGTGTCTCGCGTGAGCTGGTCTGGTTCGCTTTGTTCTCACTGTCACACCTTTTTGCGGCTCGTGGGCTTGGTATGCGGTCTGCGCTTTCGCGCTCTATAAATCTGAAAAGAGCTTAAAACGGCCTATGAAATAAGGGTTGGCATAAGCCAATTCTCGCGACATCGCCGTAGCGCCCGAAACGCAGTATGTCGTTTAGCCTATTAAAGCTCGTTTATAGCTTTTTTAGGAGTAGTCGTATTTCTCTTCTTGATCCCGTTGAACACACTGTCCACTTCGCTTTTGTCGGCCAAGTGGAAGCGCGTTGTGCTCCTAAGTTTTAGCCTGCTCGTGCTAAATATTTAGGAAACCATAGGAAAAAACTTGGCGAGTGTGTTTCGAAAAATTGGGAGGGATGTTGAACAAGACATATAAAACCGTATGGAACACCACGACCCGGACCTATGCCGCCGCATCCGAACTGGTCGGGCGCCGTGGTGCGACAGGCGCGTCGGCGTGCCGGGCGCTGCTCGCCGCCAGTGCCGGTCTGTTGAGTGCATTGGCGTTTTCGCAGGCAGCCCGTGCCGACGATTGCACGTCCCAGGCGCAGAACTGCCTCGACGTCGTGCAGGTGCTGACTGCGCAAACGGCAAGCACGCCGATTCCCGGCGCCGATGATGCGTCGAGGAACGCCGCCGTCGATAACGCCAGCGTGTTCTCAGGTACGCCGCAAGGTGACGCCTCGCAGCCGGTCATGATGCTCGCGGCTGCCGGTACCCCGCCGGTGACCGACTACATCGCCGTCAGCCCCAACGTCGTGCAAGGTACCAGCACCAGCGCGTCGGACGCGCTGAATGCAATGGCGATCGGCCCCACCGCCGCGGCCACAGGCATCAATGCGCTGGCGGTTGGCGGCGGCGCGGCGGCGGGCAGCGACGGCTCGACCGCGGTCGGTTCCGGTGCGGCCGCGGCATCCGTCAACGGCACCGTCGTTGGCGCAGGAGCGTCGGTCGGCGCACTGTCGGACAACTCGGTCGCGGTCGGGTACAACTCGCGTTCCAGCGGACTCACTACCACGTCGATCGGCGCCTTTGCCAGCGCAACGGCGGTCGGCGGCGTGGCCATCGGCTACGACTCGTTCGTCCGTCAGACTGCGACGAACGCGTTAGCGCTGGGTCCGAGCGCTACGGTCACCGCCGCGGGTTCGGTGGCGTTAGGCGGCGGCTCGATCGCGGATCGCGCGAATGTGGTGTCCTTGGGCAACAGCACGCAGAGCCGGCAGATCGCGTATGTGGGCGCCGGCACGCAAGCCACCGACGCGGCCAACGTGGGCCAGCTCGCCGGGGTGGCCGCCGCGCTCGGCGGCGGCGCGTCGATCGACTCGAACGGCGCGGTGGTCGCGCCGTCCTATACCATCGGCGGCACCACTTACAACGACGTCGGCGCGGCGCTGGCCGCGGCCGCGTCGGACGGCGTGGGCGCGAGCGCCGACGCGTTGCGCTACGACAGCGCGCAGCACGACGTCGCGACGCTCGGCAACCCGGGCACGCCCGTCAAGCTCCGTAACATCGCCGAAGGCACAGTGAGCGCCGACAGTTCCGAGGCTGTGACCGGCTCGCAGCTGTACGCCGTCGATCAGGCGGTTACGCAAAATTCGTCGTCGATTACCGACATCACGAAGAACATCAGCCAAATCACCAACGGCACGCTGGGTCTCGTTCAGCAAGACCCGGTCTGGCGCGATCTGCGAGTCGCGAACAGCACTGACGGCACGCATGTCGACTTCACCGGTACTGCGGGGCCGCGTGAGCTGCTCGGCGTCGCGGCAGGCACGGCGGCGGGCTCGGCGGTCAATCTGGGGCAACTCAGTCCGGTCGTCGAGTCGCTCGGCGGCGGCGCCGCGATCAATCCGGATGGCACGTTGCAGAAGCCTGTCTACAGCATCGGCGGCGCCACCTATACCGACGTGGGCGCGGCTCTCGCGGCAGTCGTCACGACCAGTACTGAGGCCGGCACCGATGCGCTCCAGTACGACTCGGCAGCGCATGACAAAGTCTCGTTGGGCAACGCGGCGGTGCCGGTCCAGATCACCAACGTGCGCGACGCCATTCTCGCCGCCGACAGTTCCGACGCGGTCAACGGCGCGCAGCTGTTCAGCACCAATCAGGCGGTCGCGCAGAACACCAGCAGCATCACGAATCTCGACCAGCGCGTCACCGACAACACCTCGGCAATCACCAACCTCGACTCGCGCACTTCGATCGTGGAAGGGGACGTGACCAACATCACGAACCAGATCACGAACGGCGAGATCGGCCTCGTCCAGCAGGATCCGACGTCGCGCGATCTCACCGTTGCCAAAGACACGGATGGCGCGCGCGTCGATTTCACCGGCACCACCGGTGCGCGCGAACTGACCGGGATCGCCGCGGGCACGACAGACGCGTCCGCGGTCAGTCTCGGCCAGCTCAAACCGATGGTGGCCGCACTGGGCGGCGGTGCGCAGATCAACGCGGACGGCTCGGTGACCGCGCCCACGTATCACGTGCAAGGCGGCACGCAAGCCACGGTCGGCGACGCGCTCGGCTCGCTCGACAACGGCCTCAGCACGCTGCAGCAGAACATGGCGATCGGCGGCATCGGCGTGGTCACGCAAGATCCGGCGTCGCGCGCGATCAACGTCGGCGCGACCACGGACGGCTTGCTGGTCAACATGGCCGGCACGGCGGGCAATCGTGTCGTGACCGGCGTGGCGCAGGGCGCGGTCAGTCCGACCAGTAACGACGCGGTCAACGGCTCCCAGTTGTATGCGCAAGCGGCGAGCACGGCGGTGGCGCTCGGCGGCGGTGCGACCGTCAACCCGGATGGCACGGTGACGGCGCCGTCTTATAACGTGGGCGGCACGGTCGTGAACAACGTCGGCGGCGCGCTCACCAATCTGGATGGCCGTGTCACGCAAAACACCACCGATATAGCGGGTTTGCAAACCACTATCGGCAACCTCAACGGTGCGGTCGCGAATGCGGTGCAGTACGACACCTCGGCCCATGACAGGATCACGCTCGGCGGCACGGCGGCGAATGCACCGAAGGTCCAGCTGACCAATCTGAAGGATGGCGAACTATCGGCCACCAGCACCGATGCCGTGACCGGCGCGCAACTCTATAGCACCAACCAGCAGATCAGCAGCCTCGGCCAGACCATCAACAACATTCAAACCACCGGCGACGCGTATGTGTCGGTCAAGAGCGCCGGCGATGCGGCGCAGGCGATCGGCAACGGTTCCGTCGCGATCGGCGGCGGCGCCAAAGCGTCGGCGCCGAATTCGGTGGCGCTCGGCGAAGGCTCGGTGGCCGACGAGACCGGCACCGCGTCGGTGGGCTCGGCGGGCAACGAGCGGCGCGTCACCCATGTCGCCGCCGGCCAGGCACCCACCGACGCCGTGAACATGCAGCAGTTCCAGGGCGGCCTCAGCGAGATCGCGCGCAACGCTTATTCGGGCACCGCGTCCGCCATCGCGCTAACCATGGTCCCGGAGGTCGATGCGACGAAGAACCTCGCGCTCGGTGTCGCGACCGCGGGGTACAAGGGCTATCAGGCGGTGGCAGTCGCCTTGTCCGCGCGCGTCACGCAGAATTTGAAGGTGAAAGTCGGCGCGGGCATCAGCTCGGCCACGACGACGGTCGGCGCCGGCGCGGCGTATCAGTGGTAGCGAAGGGGGGAAGTGCGATGCGCGTGAGCGGCGCAAAGAGGGCGTAACGCGGGTGTAACCAGGGAGGGCATGAAGGCATGGGCGGCGGCGCGTAGCGTACGCGCCCCCGCGCCGCCAGCACCCCGTCGTCTGAACGCGCGGGGTGCAAAACCAGCATTTACTTGAACAGCTTCATCGCTTGCGAGATCGTATTGATCACGCCCCATGCCAGCGGAAGCGTCACGTACAGCCAGAAGATGGCGAGCTTCGCCTTGCTGGTCTGAGGCGCGGTTTGAATGTGAGCGGTCGACATGCGTATCTCCTTAGGCGCCCTTGGCGAGTTGTGCATCGGTCATGTGGTGCTTGTCGTCCACACGCTTGATCAGCAGGTTGCAGACAAAGCCGATCACCAGAAGCACGGCCATGATGTGAACAGTCATCGTGTAGGCATCCGCTTTGGCGACGCCATTCGCGACTTCATACGCGCGAATGTAGTTCACCAGCACCGGCCCGGCGACGCCGGCGGCGGCCCACGCCGTCAGCAGGCGGCCATGAATGCCGCCGACGAATGCCGTGCCGAACATGTCCGCGAGATAGGCCGGCACGGTGGCGAAGCCGCCGCCGTACATCGACAGAATCAGGCAATAGGCGAGCACGAACAGCGCGATCTGGCCGGACGTCGCGAAACTCGGCACCAGGTAGTACAGCACCGCGCCGAGCACGAAGAACACCGAGTAGGTGTTCTTGCGGCCGATCCAGTCCGATGCCGACGCCCACACGAAACGGCCGCCCATGTTGAACAACGACAGCAAACCAACGAAACCGGCCGCCGCCGCCGCCGTCACCGTGTTCTTGAAGCTCTCCTGAATCATCACCGACGCCTGGCCGAGAATGCCGATGCCGGCCGTCACGTTGAGAAACAGAACCAGCCAGATCAGATAGAACTGCGGCGTCTTCAACGCCTGATCGATATGCACGTGGTTACGCGAAATCATCTTCTTCTGGGTGGTCGCGGGCGGCGTCCAGCCGGCCGGCTTCCAGTCGGCGGCCGGCACGCGGATTGCGAGCGCGCCGATCGACATCGAGATGAAGTAGGCGATGCCGAGCACAACGAAGGTCTCGGCCACGCCGACGCTGGTCGCGCTGCGGAAGTGGTTCATCAGCGCCACCGACAACGGCGCGGCGATCATCGCGCCGCCGCCGAAGCCCATGATCGCCATGCCGGTCGCCATGCCACGGCGGTCCGGAAACCAGCGGATCAGCGTCGACACCGGCGACACATACCCCAGTCCGAGCCCGATCCCGCCGATCACGCCGTAGCCGAGATAGAGCAGCGCGATCTGATGCAGGTGCACGCCGAGCGCCGAGACCAGGAAGCCGCCGCCGAAGCAGCATGCGGCAGTAAACATCGTGCGGCGCGGGCCGACGTGTTCGAGCCATTTGCCCGCAACGCGGCCGACAAACCGAGGAACACGATCGCTAGCGAAAAGATCCAGCCGAGCGCGGTCAGCGACCAGTCATCGGCGGCGGATTGCGTGATGCCCACCACTTTGGTCAGCGGGCCGTTGAACACGGAAAAAGCATACGCCTGGCCGATACACAGATGGACGGCAAGGGCTGCGGGCGGGACCATCCAGCGCGAAAAATCCGGCTTCGCAACGGTGGCCTGCTTCGAAAAGAATGGGACGGAGCCTGGCTGCCCGCCCGGCTCGGTGATGCTATTCATGGTCGGTCTCCTTTGAGGAATTCTTTGTTATCGGCGTTCCATAGACAATGCTTGAGGCGCCGCAGCGTAAAGCTTGCGGGCTGGCGAGTCTTGTCTATATGTATTTTGTTTTCATGTGACAGGGCAAATTCACGCGGAATTTTGCCTGGACGAACGATAGGGCGCGAACTTCGCATTTGCAATATGAAGCTCCAGAACATAAGGCATTGTCCTGACGAAATGCTCCAATGATCCCGCCCGGCTCGGCAGGCCGCGCGACCGCTCGAACGAACCCGAGGCGCAAAGACAAAACGGGCCGGCCGTAGCATCTGCGCCACGCCGGCCCGTTTGAGCAGTAATTGGTTCGCGGGTATCAGGCGACACCGCGCCCGGTCTTCATTTTCGCCGCGACGAGAACGGAGATCAGGCAGCTGATCGCCAGATACGCGGCCACCGGATGCCATGAGCCACCGGCAAAGCTGACCAGCGCCGCGGCGATGAACGGCGTGAAGCCGCCGCCGACCACGCTCGCTACCTGATAGCCCGCGCCCGCGCCGCTATAGCAATACTCGGTGCCGAACAGTTCGGTGAACATCGGTTGCTGCACGCTCACCACCATGTCGTGTGCGAGGTTCGCGAGCATCACGGCGAACACCACGATCCACACCATCGAGCGCGCTTCGAGTGCGAGGAGGAACGGCACCGCGCTCGACATGCCGACCAGCGCGCCGATAACGTACACGCGGCGACGGCCGAAGCGGTCCGCCAGCAACGCAAAGCACGGAATCGTCACGCAACTCAGCGCGCCGACCAGGAGGCCGATCGTCAGAAAAAATTCGCGCGGCATGTGCAGGTTCGCCGTCGAGTAGTTCAGCGCGAACGCCGTCACGATATACATCGTGAACAACTCAGCGGGGCGCAGCGCGATTAGCACCAGCACTGCACTGAGGCCGTAGCCGATCCGTGGCAGGGCGTCCGGAAGGTTAATGATGCGCAGCGGATCTCGCAATCCGCGGGGTGGCGATTCTGCGCGATCATCGAACGCGGCGGCGCGCATAGCGCGCGGTTTTTGCGTCTACACCGAGCCGTGCAGTGTGGACCGAAGCGGCCGAACCAGCGAAGCGGCGCTGGCCGCCGCGTGCTACCGTGGCACATGCGGTGACAAATACACGTTTCCAGAAAACAACATTTACTGATATACTACATACGGAATATTGATAAATGCCGCATTGCAGCATATGACTGAGTCATTCGTTCACTCAATCGTTCGGAGTTAAAAGTGGAATTTGTGTCTCTCATGATGTTCGCTATTGCTGTTGTGGGTTTGGGTGCTGCCGCCACCGTCTTGTTGACAGAGTGGATTCCGCAGCGGGTCGCGCAGCTTGCATCGCAACACGGCCGCTTCATCGGCTTGGGCGAGCAACTCGGCGCAGCGGCGCCCGCGCCGTATCGCACGCATGTTCGAGCAGAGGCGATGAATGTCGTCAGAACTTCAAACTGAATCGGTGGCCACTCCGCTCACCTTGTCGTTGCAGCCGATCGGCGCGAGCGTGAGCTTGCGCAATCAGGCGTATGCAATGCTGCGTCAGGCGATTGCCGACGCGGATATATACCGGAATCGCGAAGAAATCCGTCTCGACGAGCGCGTGCTGAGCGAATCGCTTGGCGTGAGCCGCACGCCGGTGCGCGAGGCGATGACCCTCCTCGAACAGGAAGGCTTTCTGCGCATGGTGCCGCGGCGCGGCATCTATATCGTGCGCAAGAGCAAGCGAGAAATCGTCGAAATGATCCAGATGTGGGCCGCGCTCGAAAGCATGGCGGCGCGCCTCGCCACGCTGCACGCCAGCGACGAGGAAATCGCCCGCCTGCGGCACATGTTCGACAATTTCCGCGACGCGACGCCGGCTGAGCACATCGCCGAGTATTCGGACGCGAACATCGCGTTTCATCAGGCGATCGTGGAGTTGTCGAAATCGCAGATCATTCTCGACACGATCAAGAACATCTTCATCCACGTGCGGGCAATCCGGCGCATGACCATTTCGCAGAGCGACCGCGCGTCGCGTTCGATCGTCGATCATCTGCGGATCATCGAGGCGCTGGAGCAGCGCGATACCGAACTGGCGGAGCGGCTGGTGCGTCAGCATTCGCTGGACCTCGCGGCGTTCGTCGAGGCGAATAGCGATTTTCTGGACTGACGGCTACGTAAGTGTCTGACTGACGTGGCGGACTGGAGAAAGGCCCGCGGTGTGAAAACACCGCGGGCCTTTCTATTTGCACGCCGCTCGCAGGCCTGTTCACGGCCGAGGGGGTAAACCTCGCTTGACGGCCTTAAAAATATGGTATGTGATATATCAACAGCGAGCCGGACTCACCGCGGATCGGTATTTTCCCTTGGCGGAGCCTCAAAAGCCATTGGATTTTGCGCCGTGAAGCCAAGACTGGTCAGCAATAGAGCTAGGCAACCCCGCAGCGAACGTCCTTCAAATTAGTCTTGCCTGAACATGATATATCACATACGGTATGTACCGCGGCCAGCAAGACATCGGTGACAACGGGCGCAAGTAGAACCGGATGCGTCCGTCGATAACCGTTGCACAACCGAGTGACAGGAGACAACCATGTCCGCAGGGGTTTCATCCCTGAGCCCGCACCCGGGCAGCACGACAGCCGATGACACGCTCAAGCAGAAGACCCGCGATGCCGGCGTGATCTCGGGCGGCCATCTGGTTGCGAAGGCGCTGAAACACGAAGGGGTCGACACGATCTTCACGCTGTGCGGCGGTCACATCATCGACATCAACGACGGCTGCGTCGACGAAGGGATTCGCATCATCGACGTGCGCCACGAGCAGGTCGCCGCCCACGCGTCCGACGGCTACGCGCGTCAGACCGGCAAGCTCGGCTGCGTGGTCACGACCGCCGGCCCCGGCTGCACGAACGCGGTGACGGGCAAGCGCCAGGCGCGCCGCAAGTGGATGGCGCAGTTGCAGGACGTCGAAGCGACCGCGACCGAAAAACTCATGCCGCTCTTCAAATCGAATAGCTCGCCGATTCATCCGTATCGCGTCGCTTACGAGCTCAACGAATTCCTCTCCGACGACACCGTCTACATCGGCGACGGCGGCGACGGCGGCGACGTCGTGACGATTTCCGCGCAAGCGGTTCGCCCGCGCCGTCCGGGGCAATGGATGGACCCGGGCGCGCTCGGCTCGCTTGGCGTGGGCACTGGCTTCGCGCTCGCGGCCAAGCTCGCGCATCCGCGCAAGGAAGTGCTGTGCTACTACGGCGACGGCTCGTTCGGCATGACCGCGTTCGACATGGAAACTGCCAACCGCTTCGGCGCGCCGTATCTCGCGGCAATCGGCAACAACTCGGCGATGAATCAGATCCGCTACGGCCAGCTCGCCAAATACGGCGAAGAGCGTGGCAACGTGGGCAATCTGCTGAGCGATGTGCCGTTCAGCAAGTTCGCTGAAATGCTCGGCGGCCACGGCGAGGAAGTGCGCGATCCAGCGCAGATTGCCGGCGCGTTGCGGCGCGCTCGCGAAGCGATTCATCGCACCGGCCGCTCGGCGGTGGTCAACATCTGGGCCGACCCGCGCGAGTACGCGCCCGGCACAAAGAATCAGACCATGTACAAGTAAATCGCAGTCTTCAGGAGACACGACATGAGCAAAGCACTCGACGGTGTGCGCATTCTGGATTTCACGCACGTGCAATCGGGACCGACCTGCACGCAATTGCTGGCATGGTTCGGCGCGGATGTGATCAAGGTGGAGCGGGCCGGCGCAGGCGACATCACGCGCGAGCAGTTGCGCGATATTCCGGACGTGGACAGCTTGTACTTCACGATGCTCAATCACAACAAGCGTTCGGTTACGATCGATACGAAGAACCCGGAAGGCAAGCTGGTGCTCGAAGCGTTGATCCAGAAATGCGATGTGCTGGTGGAGAACTTCGCGCCGGGCGCGCTGGATCGCATGGGGTTCACCTGGGAGCGCATTCAGGAACTGAATCCGCGCATGATCGTGGCGTCGGTGAAGGGCTTCGGTCCCGGGCCTTATGAGGACTGCAAGGTCTACGAGAACGTCGCGCAATGCGCGGGCGGCGCGGCCTCGACGACCGGCTTCGACGACGGCCCGCCGGTGGTGAGCGGCGCACAGATCGGCGACAGCGGCACGGGCTTGCATCTGGCGCTCGGCATCGTTACGGCGCTGTATCAGCGCACGCATACCGGTCGCGGTCAGCGCGTGCTCGCGGCAATGCAGGACGGCGTGCTTAATCTGTGCCGCGTGAAACTGCGCGACCAGCAGCGGCTCGATCGAACCGGCGTGATGAAAGAGTATCCGCAATATCCGAACGGAACGTTCGGTGAAGCGGTGCCGCGCGCGGGCAATGCATCGGGCGGTGGTCAACCGGGCTGGATTCTGAAGTGCAAGGGCTGGGAAACCGACCCGAACGCGTATATCTACTTCATCACGCAGGCGCCGGTATGGGCGAAGATCTGCAACGTGATCGGCAAGGAAGAGTGGGCCACGGACCCCGACTACGCGACGGCCCCTGCGCGCCTGCCGCGTCTGAAGGAGATTTTCGCCGAGATCGAGCGCTGGACGATGACCAAGACCAAGTTCGAGGCCATGCAGATCCTCAACAAGTACGACATTCCGTGCGGGCCGATCCTGTCGATGAAGGAAATCGCGGCAGAGCCTTCGCTGCGCAAAACCGGCACGATTGTCGAAGTGGATCATCCGACGCGCGGCAAGTATCTGACAGTTGGCAATCCTATCAAACTGTCCGACAGTCCGACCGAGGTCAAACGCTCGCCGCTGCTCGGCGAGCATACGGATGAAGTGATGGCTGAACTCGGCTATTCGCCTGAACAGATCAGCGCGTTGCGTACGGCCGGCGCGATCTAGTCGCGCGCAACCGGTAGTCAACGTCAGTTGTCAACGAAAGATCGCGCCAAAGCGCGCAGGGAGCGATGTATGGATACGTGGATGCGGTTCATGTCGAACGACGGTGGCATCGTGTTCGGCCGGGTCGAAGGTGGCTATCTGCACGAGTACGAATGCCTCGAGCGGCCCGTGCCGACCGGCGCGGTGCTGTCGTCGCGCGCGCTGACGCCGCTGGCGCCTTGCGCGCCCGGCAAGATCGTCGCGCTGTGGAACAACTTTCACGCGCTGGCGGCGAAGCTCGACAAACCCGTGCCCGCGCATCCGCTCTTTCTGCTGAAGCCGGCGGGGTCGGTGATCGGTTCGGGCGAGCCGATCCGCCGACCGCCCAGCTACGCGGGCAAGATCGCCTATGAAGGCGAACTCGGCATCGTGATCGGCCGGCGCTGCCGCAATGCGAGTCTCGAAGAGGCGGCCGGTGCAATCTTCGGCTACACGCTCGTCAACGATGTGACCGCCGCCGATCTGCTGAATGAGAATCCGCACTTTCCACAGTGGTGTCGCGCGAAAGGATTCGATACGTTCTGTTGCATCGGGCCCGCGATCGTGTCGGGTTTCGACTGGCGGCCAGCGCGTCTCGTGACGATGCTCGACGGCGTCGAACGGCAGAACTACCCGCTCGCCGACATGGTGTTTTCGCCCGCCGAGCAGGTGAGCATGATCTCGCAGGATCTCACGCTGGAACCCGGCGATGTGATTGCGTGCGGAACGTCGGTGGGCGTCGGATCGATCAAGGATGGCGCGACAGTGTCGATCACGATCGACGGAATCGGCACGCTCAGCAATATGTTGAGTGTCGCCGGGCGCACGGACACCGATGCGCAGTCCGGGACAATCGCAGCGGCGGGAGTTGTCTGAAGGCGGAAAAGTATTCGGCCCGTGGGCCGCGTCCCTGCATCCCAACACGGAGGATCACGCATGCTGCAAACGTCTGACAGTACCGCGTGGATGAGCGTGTTTTTAGCGCTGGCAGCGGCTCTTGCCGCCGCGTTGGTCTCTGTGTTGACGGTTGCGCTTGCCGCGGTCGGGCAACGGGTGCTGGACCGGAGATCGACTCATCGACCGTATTGGCACGCGGGCGCGTTGGCCGCAGTGTTTGCGGGATTGCTAGCGGCGGGAATGGGGGCGAGCGACGCGGTGATCGACGCGTCAGTGGCAGGCGCCGTGTTCGGCGCATGGCTCGTGCGCGGCCGTGATCTGACGCGGCGGCCAGGTCTCGTTATGCTGCTTGGCAGCGGCATGGGCCTCGCCGTTATGTCGGGCGGGATAGTGCGCTATCTGTCGACGGCAACGGTGCGCGCGAATGCCGGGCGAATCGAACTCTATGCCGCAGTATTCATTGGTGCGCTGATCTTCGCCGCTTGCGCGATTGCGTTGTGCAAATTGCGCGGTGCGCTGCAATTGAATGCAGTGACGCGTCCGGGTCACCGCATCGTCAATTTATTTGCGATGTTGCTGTGCGCATGGCTGGGTTACGGCTTCGTGACCGAGCAGGCGCAGCCGTTCGGACTCGCCGCGCTCCTTGCAATGAGCGCGCTGGCATGTTCGCTAGGCGTGCATGTGATGATGAGCCGCGAGTATTCCCAAGTTGGCGATGCTAGCCACGTGAGCCACGCGCTATATGTGCATGCGTTTGCCGCACGTTGCGATGGCCTCCAGCTGGGCAAGCGGGGACTGATCGCACAGATCGAATGGCATGGCGGAGAGGAACAGGTGTGGACACTACGCGAAACGTCGCCGGGCACGCTGCGCACGTCGGCATATCGACATCGCCGCGGCGGGTATGACGGCGCGAGCGTGCCCAGGCGTCAACGCATGTGCGCCCGGCATCGCCCGACTCATTTCATCGCGCGCCGCTGAACATGAATACGCCCACTTATCGAACACCAAGCGTGAAGCGCGACGGGCCTAACGCGACCATCAGCCCGCCGGCGTTCTCAGTCCGCCGCCGCGAACTCGCTGTAGTACTGGTCTTTCTTGTGCAAGATCAGTTGCGCGAGAAAGTCGGCATCGTATGCGCGGTGAAGATGGCCGTGATACCGCTCGATGTAAGCCGTGATGCGGGCCACTTCGCCGCTGAATTCCTTCAGCATGTCGAGCGTTGCGCGGTCCCAGCGAAAGCGCAGGCCGAGGTCGCTGAACGCGGCGTTGTACGCGCTCAGATGAGCGTCGTCGGGGTGGTCGTCGGAAAGACGGGCGCCGCGCGTGCTGGCGGTGCGGGATTCAACCGGAGCGTGGTTCATGATCGGCCTCCTGGGCAGCCAAGTGAGAGAACTCGCTTGCAGCATAGAAGTGCTGATCAATTTACAATAGTTAAAGTTTTATTGGATTTTCATAGCCTACTGCTTATACACGCTCAGTTCCTTGACGCGCGTGATCTTCTCGATCAGATTCGCGCCTTCCTCCATCAGGAAGCGCTTGAATGCGACCGCAACCGGCGGCAGACGTTTGTTCTTGCGGTGCACGACGTACCAGTTGAGCATCACCGGGAAACTCTCGACATCGAGCACGACCAGGTGCCCCAGCTGCAATTCGAGGCTGATGGTGTGCGCCGAGAGGAACGCGATGCCCATGCCGGCGATCACCGCCTGCTTGATCGTCTCGGTGCTTTTGATTTCCATCGCGATCTTCAGATTGGCGAGACGGCCGGCAAAGCCTTCTTCCATCGAATTCCACGTGTCCGAGCCGCGCTCGCGCACGATGAACGCCTCGCTCGCCAATTGACTCATCTTGATGTTGCGCTTGTGCGCGAGCGGATGCGTGGGCGCCGCGACGATCACGTACGGGTGCGGCGCGAACGGCTCGTTGGTCGCGTCGGTTTCGTGCGGGGGCCGCACCATGACCGCGAGGTCGGTCTGGTTGGTGGCGAGTTGATGCAGCAACTCTTCGCGATTGTGCACGGCGAGATTGAGTACGACACCCGAGTATCGGCGCGTGAATTCAGCCAGCAGCCGCGGAAAGAAGTAATCGCCGGCACTAATTACCGCGACATTCAGCTTGCCGCCGGAGACGCCCTTGAGCTGACCCATCGCTTCGTCGACTTCATGGAACTGCTGAATGATCGCGCGGCTGTAGTGGAGCATCTCGGTGCCGGCCGCCGTCAGATAGATCTTTTTGCCCAATTGTTCGAACAGCGGCAGGCCTGCATGTTCTTCGAGTTGTCGGACCTGGGTGGAAACGGCGGGCTGCGTCAGATGCAATTCCTCTGCGGCGCGCGAGAAGCTCAGGTGGCGCGCCACCGTTTCGAAGACCTTCAATTGCCGCAGAGTGGCATTGCGCATCGTCATGGCCGATATATAAGCAAATGTGAATCGACATAATAACAAACTTTAATTATTAGTAATTCAGCAATGACCCTAGCATGGCTCTGTATAAGAAAGCGAAATTGTCGGTAAAGAATTCGGGTTTACGCTTGGGCGCCAAGCGGGGCGGACGAAACAGCCCGGCAAGATTTTATGTCAACGCATTAATTGATCGGAATAATCGGCTTCCGGAAATTGTGATGTTTTGAGTCTGGTGTTTTAAAGAAGCCGAAAAATAAAAATTAAATCTTCCCGAATAGCAAGGCTTTTCGGGCTTAAACATAAAGTGAGACACATACAGCGCGGCGTGTCCTCCGAAGGAAACTTCCTTCGGGACGTCGACCGGCTGCACTAAATACATAGTGGAGACAAGGCTCATGGACAATATCACCCAACAAACCCCGACTCGCATGTTTTGGAGCGGTCGTTGGTGGCAACTCGTTATCGGCATAGTGTGCATGGCGCTCGTGGCCAATCTGCAATACGCGTGGACTTTGTTCGTGGGTCCGATGAACGCCAGGCATCACTGGGGCGAAGCGTCCATCCAACTTGCCTTCACCATCTTCATCCTGACCGAAACGTGGCTCGTGCCGTTCGAGGGCTGGCTGGTCGACCGGTTCGGCCCACGGCCGGTGGTTGCGGTGGGCGCGGTATGCGCGGGCTTGTCGTGGGTGATGAATTCGTACGCGACGACGTTGGGCGTCCTGTATGCGTCGGCGGTCATCGGCGGGATTGGCGCGGGTGGCGTGTATGGCACGTGTGTCGGCAATGCGCTCAAGTGGTTTCCCGATCGACGCGGTCTCGCCGCAGGCCTGACGGCCGCCGGCTTCGGCGCGGGCGCGGCGATCACGGTGATTCCGATTGCCAACATGATTACGCGCTCGGGGTACGAGCATGCGTTCTTCTTCTTCGGCATCCTGCAAGGGGTCAGCATTCTGTTGCTCGCGCTGCTGCTGGTGAGGCCGGCGCTGCGCCAGAAAGCGATCCGCAAGAGCAAATTCGCGGTGTCGCAGGCCGACTTTACATCGCGCCAGATGATCAAGACACCCGTGTTCTGGGTGATCTACGTGTCGTTCGTGGCTGTCGCGGCGGGCGGTCTGATGGCGACTGCGCAAATCGGTCCGATCGCGAGAGACTGGGGCCTCGCCCGCATTCCGATGTCGTTCCTCGGCATGACCTTGCCGCTGCTCACCGTCACGCTTTCGATCGATAACATCTTCAACGGCTTGACGCGTCCTCTGTGCGGTTTCGTCTCCGACAAGATCGGCCGCGAGAACACGATGTTCCTGATCTTCATCGGCGAGGGCCTGGCGTTGCTCGGCTTGATGCAGTTCGGCAGCAATCCGTACGCGTTCATGACGTTCGCCGCGCTGATCTTCCTCTTCTGGGGCGAGATCTTCTCGATCTTCCCGGCGATCTGCGCCGATACGTTCGGCAGCAAATATGCAACGGCGAATGCGGGCACGTTGTACACCGCGAAAGGTACGGCGGCTTTGCTCGTGCCGGTCGCATCAGTGCTCGCCGCAGCGGGTGGCTGGAGTCTCGTTTTCATCGTTTCCGCCGTGATCACGATCGCCGCGGGCATCTCGGCGAAGTTCGTGCTCGCGCCGATGCGCGCGCGCTGGATCGAATCGGCCAACGAGCCTCAGGGCGCGCTGGCGGTTGCGGGCAACAACGGCAGTGCTTCACGCCTGAGCCGCTGGCCCGAGCAGAGCGGGGAATAGCGTGAGCGACTCGCGCGCGGCAGTCTCGTCATGAACGTATCGTTGCAGCAGCTCAAGGTGTTTGTCGCCGTCGCGCGTGAGCGGAGTTTCACGCGTGCGGCGCGCGAGTTCGATTTGACGCAGTCGGCAGTGAGCCGCTGTGTGCGCGAACTCGAAGATGCCGTTGAGTTAAAACTGTTCGACCGCACCACACGCCAGGTCGAATTGACGAATGCGGGCGCGAGTCTGGAACGAAGAATCGGCCGCTTGCTCGACGAAATCGAACTGACTTTGCTCGAAGAGCGCACGGCTTACGACCGACATACCGGCGTCGTCGTACTGGCGAGCAATCCGGTGTTATCGTCGGGCTGGGTTGCGCAGGCGCTTGCACGCTGCGCGTCGGCGTTTCCCGAGCTGGTCGTGTCCGTCAGGGATCAGTCGCAAAGCGCAGTGCTCGCGAGTGTGGAACAAGGTGAGGTGGACTTCGGCGTGATTTCGCTGGCCGAACCGTTCGACCACGATTTGCTGCACGCGCAAGTGGTCTTCACCACGCAACTGCACGCGGTGATTCCGCCCACGCATCCGTTAGCCCGGCACGACAGCGTCGCGTGGCGCGCGTTGCGCGAATGGGGGCTCGTCACGCTGAATGCGGACACGGGTGTTCGCGCGGCGCTCGAACTCGCGTTCCACGCGAATGAATTGAAGCGGCGGCCGTTGCAGGAACTTGGACATGTCGCCGCAGTGTCCCGAATGGTCGAGTTGGGCCTTGGCGTCGGCGTGTTGCCGGTCGATGCGCATTGGCCGTCGCCAGGAGGAGCGCTGGTGAGCCGTCCGCTGGTTCCGGAAGTGACCGTCGCCACGTTACTGGTGCATCGCCGGAATCGTTCCCTTCGACCTAACGCTGCCGCGGCCTGGACGCAGTTCGCCGCGCAGTCCGCTTCACTGGCAGCCTCGCGCACAGCCATTGCGCAAAGCGGCACCGTCTTGCACGAGCCTTAGGGTCGGCCTCGATTGCTGGCGCTTCTTTTCAGTCGCGTTCGCCGGCAGTCCGCCACGCAACGTCCACTCAAGGAGCTTCACGATGGAAACTGAAACCGACCTCAGACACCATGATTTGCTGATCGATGGCAAGCGTTTGCCGCCCGGCACCGGCGAGTATTCCGTCGACATCAACCCCGCCACCGAACAGCCGATCGCGCTGGTGGCCCAAGGCAGCGCCGCCGACGTGGATACGGCAGTGCAGGCGGCACGCGCTGCGCTGAAGGTGTGGAACTCGATCCGCGCGGCCGAGCGCGGCCGCATACTGATGCGGCTCGCCGGTCTGATGCGCGCCAATCTCGACGAACTCGCCGCGCTCGAAAGTCTCGACGCCGGCAAGCCCATTGCCGCGGTATTGCGCCAGGACATTCCAGCCGCGATAGATACGCTCGAATACTACGCAGGCTGGTGTGACAAGATCAACGGTCAAGTGGTGCCGACGCGCCCCGATGCATTGACCTACACCGTGCGCGAGCCGGTGGGCGTGGTCGCCGCGATCGTGCCGTGGAATTTCCCGCTGATGATCGGCATGTGGAAAATGGCGCCGGCGCTCGCATGCGGCTGCACGCTGATCGTCAAGCCCGCCGAAATCACGCCGCTTACCGCATTGCGCATCGGCGAGCTGGCGCTCGAAGCGGGCGTACCTCCCGGAGTACTGAATATCGTCACCGGCAAGGGACGTGTGGTCGGCGATGCGCTGGTGGCACACCCAGGCGTCGACAAAGTGACGTTCACGGGCTCGCCGTCGGTCGGGCGCGGCATTTTGCAAGGCGCTGCCGTCAACTTCAAACGCGTCACGCTGGAACTCGGCGGCAAGTCGGCGAACCTGATCTTCCCGGATGCGAATCTCGACAATGCGGTGCGCGCCGCGGCCTCGGGCGTTTTCTTCAATACCGGCCAGGTGTGTTCGGCAGGCTCGCGCATCCTCGCGCATCGCGACGTGTACGACGAAGTGGTCGAGCGGCTCGCTGCGCGCGCGAAGTCGATCAAGATCGGCGATCCGTCGGCGCGCGAAACGTCGATGGGTCCACTGATCTCCGCTGCTCAGATGAAGACCGTGCTCGGCTATGTCGAAGCGGGAAGAGCCGAAGGCGCATCGCTCGTGACCGGCGGTTCGCGGGTCGGCGAGCGCGGCTTCTTCGTCGAGCCGACGGTGTTTGCCAACGTCGAACACGAAATGCGCATTTCGCAGGAAGAGATTTTCGGTCCGGTTGCCAGTGTGATTCGCTTCGACGACGAAGCCGATGCGCTGAGGATTGCCAATGGTACGTTGTATAGTCTTGCGGCCGGGGTGTGGAGCGCGGACATCGGACGGGTGCACAGGGTGGCGCGGGACCTGAAGGCGGGAACCGTGTGGATCAATACCTACGGCTATACCGACGTGCGTCTGCCATGGGGCGGGACCGGCGACTCAGGCTTCGGTCGTGAGCATGGCGATGTCGCGATTGAAAACTTCACCGAGCCGAAGGCGGTGTGGCTGGCGCTCGATCAATAGCGTCGGTAGCGGAATAAAAGAGGAGACAAAAAAGGATCGAACGCGTGCGGCGTTCGATCCTTTTTTCTTGCGGCGAATGCCGCGAACAACGGAAAGTCGCGACGCTCCGCTCAATCGCCCTGCAATGCCATCCGCTCGCGCAGCTTGATGAGCGCAAGCACCACGTCGATGGTGGGTGTCGGTTCGGCGACGAGCCGGCCCATTTCCTGTACTACCGTCAATAGCGGATCGATTTCCATCGGGCGGCGATTTTCCAGATCGACCAGCGTCGATGTCTTATGCGCGCCGACCGCGCCCGCGCCATCGATCCGCCTTTCCACGTCGACCCGAAAGTGCACGCCGAATTGCTCGGCGATCCGCTTTGCTTCGAGCATCATCGTGCGTGATACCGCGCGCGTGCCCGGGTCGCTGGTGAGCACGTCGAGCGTCGCATGCGTCAAGGCGCTGATCGGGTTGAAGCACAGATTGCCCCATAACTTGAGCCAGATTTCATCGCGGATGTTGTCGCGAATCGGCGCTTCGAAACCTGCTGCCTGCATGATTTCGTGCAACTGCTGAATGCGGGGCGTGCGTTCGCCACTGGGCTCGCCGATCGGAAATTTCTTGCCGTACACATGCTTGATGACACCCGGCTCGACGATCTCCGCAGCGGGATACAGCACGCAACCGATCGCCCGTTCGGGACCGAGCTTGGTCCATTGAGCACCGTCCGGGTCGACGCTCGCGAGGCGCGTGCCCGCGAAGCGTCCGCCGTGTTGGTAGAAGTACCAATAGGGAATGCCGTTAACGCCGGTGACGACCGCCGTGTGCTTGCCGAGCAGCGGTTGCATCGCGTCGACCACGCCGGGCAGCGAATGCGCCTTCAGCGTGATGATCACGAAGTCCTGCACGCCGAGTTCACGCGGGTCGGACGTGCAGCGAACCGGCGCACTGAAAGTCTCCCCGTCCATGATCACACGCGCGCCATGTTCGCGCATGGCCGCAAGATGTGCGCCGCGCGCGATGAAACTCACGTCCGCGCCGGCGCGTGCGAGTTGCACGCCCATCAAACCGCCAATTGCTCCCGCTCCGAAGATACAGATCTTCATGATGCTGCTCCCGTGACTGTGAAAAGCCGCTTGCCCGATGCCGCAGTTGCCGTGCGCGGCAGCAGGTCACTGTCCGAGCATAAAGGGGCGGGACGAATGCAGATAGTTAAAGTTTCTCGGCCGAAGCATTAGGGATCGGTTATGGAAAAACGATACGGATCCGAGCAGCCTGAAAAGCTGCGACCTGACAACTTCTGAAGGAATTTCTGATATGTCTTAGAAAATTTTTATCGTGCGCAGAGCACAATGCGGCTCCTTTGAAAAGTAATGCATTCGGGTGGCATTGCGAACGGATCAATGAGAATGGTGCCATGAAGTCGAAGGTTGATTTGAAAATTTGCGTGGTGTTTGTACGTGCTGCGCTCACGTGCGCGTTGCATCGTGTCGATCGAGCGGTTCGAAGTCGCGCCGCCGCTGCTGCTCTATGCTAGGCCGCGCGTGATGCAGACCGTGATCCGCCAGCCGTCCGGCTGCGACTTTGTAGAGGTGGAGAGCGCCCTCGCGCGCCTGTTCGACGTGATGTTGATCGCATTGGGAGCGGCTCTCGCTTCGCTGATTTGCAGATCCGACGCAGATCGTTGGACGCTTGCAAGCGACTTCGTGGTGTTCGACATGGCGCTGGCCCTTTTGCTGTTGCCATCTTTCGGCGTGTACGAAGCGTGGCGCGGCAGATCGAAATGGCGTCTCACCATCAGCGTCGTATTCGGCTGGCTCGTGGTGCAAACCTGCGGTCTTGTCGTCATGGTTCTGCTCCACCGTACTGCATCGTTGTCGCGCCTCTGGTGCGTCAGTTGGACTGCGATTACCGCCGTTGGGATTGTCGTATCGCGCCTGTTGGTGCATGAGATGCTCGGGCGTCTGAGGCGCGCGGGGCGGAATTTGAGCATGGTCGCGGTAGTAGGCGCCGGCTCACATCGCGACAGTGTGATCGCCAACATCATGGGTTCACCGGCCACGGGCTTTCGGGTGGCCGGCACGTTCACTCCATGTGGTCGTACCGGGCCGAACGCCGATGACTTACCTTCTTTCGACTGTCTGAGCGAATTCGCCGACTGGGTGCGCCGGGAGCGGGTCGACGAGGTGTGGCTCGCGCTGCGGATGTCCGACGAGCACACCGTGCTGCGCGTACTCGACGAATTCAGCGGCGATCTCGTCAATCTGCGGTTCATTCCCGATGTGCGCCGCCTCACGATGTTCGATCGAAACGTGGTCGAGCTGATCGGTTCACCCGCTATCAACCTCATGGCCTCGCCGATGACGCCGTACGCATTGATGCAGAAGGCGCTGTTCGACCGGCTGTTCGCGTTTGCGATATTGCTCGTATTGTCGCCGCTGATGCTGTTGATCGCGGTGGCCGTCAAGGCGACGTCGAGGGGACCGGTGTTGTTTACGCAGCGGCGTAAGGGTGCCGATGGACGCGTGTTCCGCATCTACAAATTTCGCTCGATGCGCGTGCACGTCGAGCAACCAGGTGTGGTTCGTCAGGCTACGCGCGGGGATCCGCGCGTCACGTGCGTCGGTGCGTTTTTGCGGCGTACGAGTCTCGACGAGTTGCCCCAATTTTTTAACGTGCTGCGTGGAGAGATGTCGGTGGTTGGGCCACGACCGCATGCGTTAGAGCATGACGATGAGTACGGGAAGATCGTCGATGGCTATATCCATCGCTACAGGATCAAACCGGGGATCACCGGATGGGCGCAGATCAATGGCTTTCGTGGCGAGACCGACCAGATCGAAAAAATGTGCGGGCGGGTGGAGCATGACCTGTACTACCTGCGCAACTGGTCGTTTGGACTGGATATGCGCATCGTTCTGGAGACGGGGCTCAAGGGGTTGCTGCATTGGAATGCGTATTGAGGCGCGACTTGATGGCGTGATGGGAGTCGATCTGCCGAGAAGTGGTACTTGGCGTATGAAGGCGCGCGTCTCGATCGGAAACGTATTGGCTTGTCTGAAGCTGGTTGGCATGAGCGGCAATTTTGCTCGCTCGTTTGATGAATAGGTTAAACACGATGTTTGCGGTAGTTCTGACCAGCCCGGTTCGGCTTCGAGTATTGATGGCGGCTGTCACCCTGATGACCTGTGCATGTGCAGTCGCGCCTGGAATGCGGATGGAGACGTCCGGTTTACCGAACGTGCCTGGCAAGATATCTAATGCGCTCGAAGGCAACACGGAAAATGATAAGAGCGCGCCACACGAGGCGGTCGATGCGACGCGCGGTACACCGTCCATCGCGATCACGGAGGTCGACGCTGCACTGGTCGCGCAATTGGCCCAACGCCGGCGAAAGCAACAACTCGCGTTGTCGCAATTGCTCTCTGGGACGCCGCAGGTCTATACGGTTGGGCCCGGCGACGTGCTGCAAATCGTCGTCTGGGATCACCCGGAGCTTGCGGCAGCACTCGGTCCTTTGCAAACCCAGTCGTCGTCGCGGCCCGACGATCCGTTTGCTGGCTTCGTCGTCGATCAGGGTGGCAATTTGACTTTCCCTTATGCCGGAACGTTGCAAGTGGCTGGACTGCGTGCGGAAGAGATACAGCAGCGTCTGGCAGGCGCGCTTGCGAAATACTTCGTCAAACCTCAGGTGACCGTACGGATGGCTTCTTACCGGGCACATCGGGTCTATGTCGATGGCGAAGTGCATAGCCCCGGCGCACTGGCCGTCAACGACGTACCCATGACGCTTTACGAAGCAATCAGCCGCGCCGGCGGATTCAGCGACACGGCCGATCAAAGCGGCCTTGTCCTCGTGCGCGACGGCCAGTCCTACCGCGTTAGCCTGTCGTATCTGTTGGCTCAAGGATTGAGCCCCTCGAAGCTCTATCTGAAACCCGGTGACTTCCTGCGCGTCGTGTCGCGCGACGAGAACGACGTGTAGGTGATGGGCGAAGTGAACAAGCCGATTTCGGCCATTGCGCGCCGAACCGGTCGCATTACGCTCGCCGACGCGCTGTCGCAGGCGGGCAGCGTGAATGCGTCGACCGCCGACGCCGCGCAGATGTTTGTGATTCGCGGTTCTTTGTCAGAGGCACCTCAGGTGTTTCATCTCGACGCCCGATCGCCAGTTGCAATGCTGCTCGCCAAGGATTTCGACTTGCAGCCTAAGGATGTGGTGTATGTCGATGGCAGTGGGCTGGTTCGCTTCAATCGTGTGCTGAGTCTGTTGATGCCGCTGATCAGCAGTGGGTTGACCGCCGGACTGGTGGCGAAGTGATCGAACGCGTGCTGGTCGTGTGTGCCGGCAACATATGCCGAAGTCCGATGGCAGCGGCCCTTCTGGCGCGGCGCCTCGAGTCCGTCTCCGTCGAGTCTGCAGGTATTACGGCGCTGATCGGCCATGGTGCCGATCCGATCGCCGTAGGCCTGATGCGCGATCGCGGTCTCGACATAAGTTCCCACAGCGGGCGGCAACTCGAACCGTGGATGACCACGAGCGCCGACCTGGTGCTAGTCATGGACACTTTCCAGAAGCAGTACCTGGAGAATCGCTTCGCGTCGCTATATGGACGCGTCTATCTACTCGGCCAGGTTTCGACGCCCTCCAAACATTCAGACGCCGGATTCAATATTCCTGATCCGTACCGGAAAGGCTACCGGTCATTTGAAGAAAGGCTGAAGTTGATCGAAGCCGGGGTGGATGAATGGTCTTCGCGCATTAAAGGCGTATCCGACGAGCCCGCCATTTCAACCAGATGCGCAGATAGATCGTCATCCTGACAGATTAAAAAATACGTGGATTACTGCACGATGAAAGCGGTGCAATCGCCTGAGAACGAGGCGTTAAAACAAAGTGATGAACTCGACCTGGTCGGGATGCTGGATGTATTCGTCGACTACCGGTGGATCATTTTCAAGATTTTCCTTGTCTGCGTCGCGTTAGCGACTGCATTTGCCTTTCTGTTCCCGCCGCGCTATCAGGCGGACATTTCGGTTCAGGTCGAGGACGGCACCGGCATGGCGTCAGCGCAGAGTTTGCTGGGCGACGTGTCGTCTCTGTTCGATTACAACTCTCCTACCTCGGCCGAACAGCAGATCATGGCTTCGCGGCTCGTCGTGACCAGCGTTGTCGACGAGTTGCATAGCTATATCAACTTGCACCCGAGCCGCTTCCCGCTTGTTGGAGATTTCATATCCCGCTCCAATGACACCGTAATGCGTCCCGGCATTCTAGGTATTGGGGGCTGGGCATGGGGTACGGAAAGTGCCGATGTCGTTCGGTTCGACGTGCCGAGACGCGTGGAAGGGGACCAGTTCACGCTGACTGTGCTGCCCGGCGACCGTTACCGTCTCTCCGGTTTGGATCTTGATCATCCCGTTACTGGTCGAGTCGGCACGGAAGAAGTGTTCGAGACGACCTATGGTGCGACGAGGATGTTCGTAAAGTCATTCAACGCGGCTCCCGGCACGAAGTTCAAACTGGTCCGGAAATCGCGGCTGGACGCGATTATGGACCTGCAAAACAGTTTGGACATTCAGGAAAAGATCAAGTCGTCCGGCGTTCTCATTGCCACCCTCAAGGGAAGCGATCCAGTGATGGTTCGCGACCGGTTGCAGGCAATTGGTCGTTACTACGTGAAACAGAACATCGAGCGCAAGGCGGCTGACGCGGCGCAATCTTTGGTGTTCCTGAATGACCAGGTCCCGGTGCTCAAGAAACAGCTCGAGGATGCCCAGGCACGCTATACCCAGATGCGCAACAAGGAGGGGTTGGTCGATTTGCCGGAGGAAGCGAAGATCGCCCTTCAGCAGACAGCGGATACCAAAGTGCGGATGCTTGAACTGCAGCAGAAGCGTGACGAGCTTGCTTCTCGCTTCACGAGTTCGCATCCCGATGTCATTGCCCTAGACGCGAAAATCGCGACGCTTCGCGCACAGCAAGGAGCATTCGATCAGCAACTCAAACGATTGCCGGACACGCAGCAGGACGCGGTGCGTTTAATGCTCGACGTCAAGGTGGGGACCGACCTCTATACAGCGCTGTTGAATAACGTCCAGCAATTGAAACTGGTCAAGGCGGGCAAAATCGGCAGTGTGCGCATCGTTGACGTGCCGGTCGTTCCCGAAGACATCGCCTTTCCCAATCGGCCGGTGACGATAGCAGCCGGAGCGTTACTCGGGCTCTTGCTGGGCGTGGGGTTTGCGTTCGTTCACAGCTTCCTGTTTGCCGGGATCGCGGAAGCAGATGAAATCGAAACCCAGATCGGTCTGCACGTGTACGCGACGATTCCTGAGTCACGCCGGCAACAACAGCTCCATCGAGGCTTAGGAAAGATTGACGCAGCAGGCGCCCGGCTGCTTGCAGAGGACCAGCCCCGCGAGCCGGCTGTTGAGAGTTTGCGCAGTTTGCGCACAGCTCTCCACTTTGCGATGTTGAATGCCAGAAATAGCGTGATCCTCATTTCCGGCCCCGCGCCCGGCGTTGGAAAATCCTTCGTTTCGGCAAATTTCTCGGCATTGCTGGCGGGAAGTGGAAAGCGGGTACTGCTCATTGATGCGGATCTTCGAAAAGGCTCTCTCAATCAATACTTCGGTAAGCGACGCGAGCGGGGTTTATCGGACGTTATCACTGCGAGGCTATCTTTTGACCAGGG
>NZ_JARESU010000011.1:0-168737 GCF_046027075.1 Paraburkholderia sp. RL18-085-BIA-A
CCTGGTTCAACGAACTGGAGCGCCTGACGACGACCCCGCGTAACGCCGCGCGCATCATGCGCGTCTTCAACGACATCGACGTGGTCGATCTGCTGCCCCAAGTGCAGTGCCCCACGCTCGTGCTGCATGCGAGCGGCGATGCACGCGTGCCGTTCGAGGAAAGCCGGCTGCTCGCCAGCCTGATCCCAGGCGCGCGCTTCGTGCCGCTCGAGAGCGAAAATCACCTGTTGCTCGAATCGGAGCCGGCGTGGCTGCACTTTCGCGACGAGTTGCGCGCATTCCTGCCGACTACGGAGCCCGCCGATCCGGCGTTCGCCACATTGACGCCACGCGAGCGCGACATCGTCGGCCTGATCGCGGGCGGCCGCGACAACGCACAGATCGCCGCGCGTCTCGGTCTGAGCGAAAAGACCGTGCGCAATCACATCACCAGCATTTTCTCGAAGCTCGAAGTCGAGAACCGCTCGCAGGCCATCGTACTGGCCCGCAAGGCCGGCTTCGACGCACCGACCGGCTGACGTCCGCGCGACGCGTGCCCGGCGCGTGTAATCGGGACACCTGTCCCACACAAACGCTACGAACCATGCCTGTCCCGGTGACGACCCGGGACTGGCGCCTCATGTCTGCGACGCGGTCGCCCCGGAGAATTCATTCTCGAACGGCGACGCAGCAAACCTTCCCGTGCCGCTCGATATCGGCGCCGCCCGGGCGCATGACAACCCAAACGCCTCCGCTCCCGGGAGGCAATCCGGAGACTCAACATGAATGCCGTCGTCAACGAAAACCCGTCTGTCCGTTACGCAAAATGTATCGAATTGTCGCGCCGTATCCGGTGGGATATCGACCGTGATGTGATTCGCGGCCGCCATCTCGATCCCGCGCACAAGTTCCTGCCGGACGGACTCACGCAAGTCGACCGTCTGCCCTTCCTGAACCCGGCGCAACGACTGCTGATGTCCCAGGTACAGGGACGCACGTACGCGAACATGTTCCGGCTGGTGGAGCGTTTCGTCGGCGCCAAGATGCTCGACGTGGGACGCGATCATGCCCTCGGCGATCAGACCGCGTTGGAAGCGGTGGTGCGCTTCACGGATGAAGAACTGAAGCATCAGGAACTATTCCGCCGTATCGAACTGCTGGCTGCGGATGCCATGCCCGCGGGTTATCGCTTCATGCCCGAGGCCGATCATGTTGCGTCGTTCGTGCTCGGAAAATCGACGTGGTCCGTGCTGGCGCTGACCTGTTGCATCGAGATCGTCACGCAGGTTCATTACCGGCAGAGTATCGAGCCCGACGCGGGCCTGTCGCCGCTCTTCAAGGATGTATTCCTGTTCCACTGGAAAGAGGAGTCGCAGCACGCAATCATCGACGAACTCGAATGGCTGCGGGACGACGCGCAACTAAGCGATGCTGCTCGCAATGCGGCAATCGGCGACCTGATCGAACTGGTAGGCGCAGTGGATGGGCTGCTGCAAATGCAGGCCGCGGCGGACGCCGAATACTTCGTCGCGCATGCGGGTCGCGACCTGAGCATGGCCGAACAGGCTGCGGTGGCTGCGGGTCTGCTCGATGCATACCGCTGGCAGTACATTGTGTCGGGCGTCACGCAGCCGCGCTTCTCGAAGCTGCTGGAGAGCCTGATTGTGCCTGCGCAGATGGAGCGCATCGGCCATGCGGTGGCACCGGTCATGCAGCGCGGCCAATGACGAAACGGCCATGTCTGCCTGATCTCACACGGATAGCCGGGACGTGATGTCCCGGTCTGCTCGAACTATCGCGAGGAAACCGATGGACGAAACACAGCCGTCGAACACGTTGATAACGCGCTGGAAGGACAGCGCGTCAGTGCAGTCAGGAAGCTATCCCTGATCGCCGCCACCAACCGGCAGCACAGTCCCCGTGATGTACGACGCGTCATCGGACGCGAGGAACAGGATCGCGCCGACCTGTTCGTCGATCGTGCCGTACCGATGCATCAGGCTCGATGCCATCGTCTGATCGACGATCCCCTGATACCACTGCGCTTCCTGCTCGCTTTGCGGCGCAGCGTTGCGGGGAACGCGGCGCGGCGGCGCTTCGGTGCCGCCGGTCGCAACCGCGTTCACGCGAATGCCGTCCTGCGCATGTTCGAACGCGAGACTTGCCGTCAGCGCATTCACTCCGCCCTTCGACGCGGCATACGGCACACGATAGATGCTACGTGTCGCAATCGACGACACGTTGACGATCGCGCCGCTTTTGCGGCTCAGCATCTCAGGCAAAACAGCGCGGCAACACCAGAGCGTCGGGAACAGCGAGCGCCGCACTTCGGCTTCGATCTGCTCCTGCGCATACTCCTGGAACGGTTTCGCCCAGATCGTGCCGCCGACGTTGTTGATGAGCACGTCGATCCGGCCGAACGCGTCGATTGCGAACTGCGTCATCGCACACGCGCCCGCATACGTTTCCAGATCTGCGATAAACGCACGCGCGTCGCCGCCGCTCAGCGCGATCTCTTCGGCTACCTCGTGCACGATCGGCGAACGGTCGACCAGCACCAGCAATGCGCCTTCGCGTGCCGCGCGCATCGCGACGCCACGCCCGATGCCCTGACCCGCGCCCGTGACGACGATCGCCTTGCCTTTGAATCGGTCAGTGTCAGTCATGCCACGTTACTCGCCGAGAATTTCTCATAGTAGAAATGCGCCGGTTCAATGCGAGTCTCGCGCAGCCAGCCTTGCACTGCTTCGACCATCGCCACCGGACCGCACAGGTAGACATCGACATTGCCGTCGTTCAGCCACTCCGCTTCAACGTGCCCGGTCACATAGCCTTTGCGCGGATGACCGCTAGCGGCATCGACCACGCAGGTCCGGTAGCTGAAGTCAGGCAGCACGCGCTGCGCTTCTTCGAGTTGCTCGATGGCGACCAGATCGATGTCGCTCGTCACGCCATACACGAGGCGCACGGGCTGGGTATTGCCGCTCGCCTTGAGCACGTCGAGCATCGAGAGAAACGGCGCGATGCCGGTTCCGCCCGCGAGGAACAACACAGGACGCTGCGGGTCGCGCAAATAGAAACTGCCATAAGGACCGGTAAAGCCAATGCGCTGACCCGGCTGCGCCTGCTCGCTCAGAAAGCCGCTCATCTTGCCGCTCGGCACGTTACGCACGACAAACGATGCGCGCGAAGCGCCCGGCGCCGAGCTGAACGAATACGAGCGCGTTTCGCCGCTGCCGGGAATCTCGACGTTCACATACTGCCCCGCGAGGAAGCCGGGCTTGTCCGAGCCTTCGATATCGATGGAAAAGTGAATGGTGGAGTCCGACAAACGTTCGATCGACGCCAGCGTACCCTCGTATCGCGACACCCCTGTCCGGCATGCGGCCGACGACGCCGGCACGCGAATCACACAATCCGAGCGCGGCCGCGTCTGGCATGCGAGAACATAGCCCTGTTTGGCTTCGTCCGCGGTCAGCGCGTCTTCGATATAACTCGACTCCGACAAATCGTAGTCACCCGACTCGCACAGTCCGCGACATGTGCCGCAAGCGCCGTCACGGCAATCGAGAGGAATGTTGATCTTCTGGCGATACGCCGCATCCGACAGCGTTTCGTTTTCGCGGCACGTAATAAAACGCGTCACGCCATCTTCGAACTGAAGTGCAATATTGTGTTCCATGACCTGCTCCTCAACCGCTGCGGCTAGATATGGTAGATATCGATGACCTGATTGATGTAGTCGTTCTTCAACACGACGTACTTGCTCAGGATCTGCGGACGCTCGCCGTTAAAGTCGATTACGTACCGCGACATGCCGAAGTAGCTGTAATTCGTCTTGTAGCGATGACTCAGCGTGTGCCAGTTGAAACGCACCGTGTACACGCCGTCCGCCGCGCTCTCCACTTCCACATTGCTGAGTTGTGACTCGTGCGGGTATCGGGCATCGTCGCGCTCGAACGCTCGGTCTTGATGCGGAATACGCGGTCTTCGAGTCCCTGGCGGTTCGGATAATAGATCAGAGATATCTCGCGTTGCGGATCGGTAATGAGCTTGTCCTCGTCATCCCACGACGGCATCCAGAACGGCGCGTCGGGGTGATAGCAGGTGAGCCATTCGTCCCATTGCTCATCGTCGAGCAGCCGGCATTCGCGATACAGGAACGCCTCGACATCGGTCAATGAAATCGTGCTCATGCGTGGCTCCCTTGCGCGGTGAGCGCCTTCTTCATCGTGTCGATCCAGTAACGGTGCTGCACGGGGTTGAGACCGATGCGGCGGGCGGCGTCGTCCGCGCCGTCGATCCAGTGCGTGGAACCGCGGCACATGTCGTTCCATTCGAGCGCCCGGCCGGCATAGCCCTGCTGACACGCGCGGAATTCTTCGAGGTCGTCCGGCGTCGCCATGCCGCTCACGTTGAAGAAGTCCTCGTACTGGCGGATGCGGCGTGCGCGCGCTTCATCGGATTCGCCTTTAGGCGCGATGCAGTAGATCGTCACTTCCGTCTTGTTGACCGACAGCGGACGCAGCACACGGATCTGCGAGCCGAACTGATCCATCAGATACACGTTGGGATAGAGGCACAGGTTGCGCGAGTTCTGGATCATCCAGTCCGCGCGCTCGGCGCCGCAACGCTCGGCGAACTCGTCGCGGCGGCTGAAGTTGGGACGGTCTTCGGGGTTCGCCCAGCGCGACCACAGCAGCATATGGCCGTGCTCGAATGCATAGAAGCCGCCGCCTTGACGTCCCCAACCACCCGCATCCATCGCGCGGATGTTGTCCTCACGGGCGTTTTCCTGCTGGCGATGACTGGTAGTCGCCGCGTAGTTCCAGTGCACCGCCGACACGTGATAACCGTCCGCGCCGTTCTCCGCCGTGAGCTTCCAGTTGCCTTCGTACGTATAGGTGGAAGAACCTCGCAACACTTCGAGGCCGTCTTCCGACTGATCGACGATCATGTCGATGATCCGGGCGGCTTCGCCGAGAAACTCTTCCAGCGACGGCACATCCGCATTCAGGCTGCCAAACAGGAAGCCGCGATAGCTGCCGAAGCGCGCGATCTTCTTCAGATCGTGCGAACCTTCCTTGTTGAAGCAGTCCGGATATCCCGCTCCTTCAGGGTCCTTCACCTTCAGCAGCTTGCCGCTGTTGTTGAAGGTCCAGCCGTGAAACGGGCACGTGTAGGTCGCTTTGTTGCCGCGCTTGTGCCGGCACAATACCGCGCCGCGATGGGTGCACGCGTTGACGAACGCGTTCAGTTCACCCTGCCGGTTGCGGGCGATCACGACCGGTTGCCGTCCCATGGTCGTGGTGTAGTAGTCGTTGTTATTCGGAATCTGGCTCTCGTGCGCGAGGTAGATCCAGTTGCCTTCGAAGATATGCTGCATTTCGAGTTCGAACAGGCGCTCGTCGGTAAACGCGCTGCGATGCAAGCGATAATCGCCGCGCTCGCGATCCTCGACGAGGAAATCGTCGATGTGCTTGAGTTGCGGCGTGTGATCCGGATAGATCGGAATCATGGTTGTCTCCTGATTCGGGCAGTCGTGCACGTGCGATGCACGCGCGCGTAGAACCGGCCCGCGGGCGGCGGGGCCAATATCTGTTGATGACGCTGGATGGTTGTGGACGCGGCGCGCGTCCCGAGCCGCGTTATGCCGCGGCGCGCAGGCGGTCGACGTCGACGTCGGGTGCGGCCGCGCTTTCGGCGTTCAGCCGGAAGTCGAAATCGATCGACGCAAACGGCTGATCGACGCCATGCTGTTTCAACTGCCCGGCCGATGTGATTCGCTCGACCTTAGGCACGAGTCCCTCGCGGCTGGCGAATGCGAAGTCGTCCCACAAGTACTCGTCGCCATCAATGTTGATTTGCGTCGTAAGCTTGCGATGAGCGGGCGCCGAGATGAAGAAGTGGATATGCGCCGGCCGTTGACCGTGACGACCGAGCTTGTCGAGCAGACGCTGCGTCGTGCCTTCCGGCGGACAGCCGTAGCCGACCGGCACGATGCTGCGGAACTGGTAGCGGCCGCTGCTATCGGTGATGATCGTGCGCCGCAGATTGAACGCCGACTGCGTCTTGTCGAAGAACGAATAGTTGCCGAGCACGTTCGCATGCCAGACTTCGACCTGCGCGCCAGGCAGCGGCCTGCCGTCGACATCGAACACGGTGCCCTGCATGAACAGCAGTTCGCCCTTGCCTTCGTCGCTGCCGTCGTCGAGCCGCGCGAACCCTTCGCTCTCCGGCGCGCCCGCCACGTACAACGGCCCTTCGATCGTGCGCGGCGTCGCGCCCGTCAGACCGGCTTTCGCGTCGGCCTCGTCCATTCGGATGTCGAGAAAGCGTTCGAGGCCGATGCCTGCTGCGAGCAGACCCAGTTCCTGGGTGGCGCCTGCCTCGGACAGGTATTCGATCCCTTTCCACACTTCGGACGGGCTCAGGTCGAGATCTTCGATTGCCTTGAACAGGTCGGTGGCGAGCCGCAGCACAACCTGCTGCACGCGGGGATCGGCTTCGCGTTTTGCGGTGTCGACGACGAACCCTTTCACGAGGGCTTCAATTTCTGCATGCTTCATTGTCTGCTCCTGAACTCTTCTTGATCTGGATCTCGTGCGCCCGTGCGGTCCGCGCAGTCTCCATGGGGAACGACGACGATTTGTTTTGCCGGGGCAGTCAATGCCTCGGAGGTATAATTTTTGTTGCCGTCTGCCGTAACTGAAGAATAGTTGGGGCCCGTTTGCGCCGTCCAACACTGATTTGGTATCGCGAGAATACTCAAAAGGTATTGCCATGGAGCTGCGCCACTTGCGCTATTTCGTCGCGGTGGCGGAGGAATGCAATTTCAGCAAGGCGGCAAAGCGGCTGCACATCGCCCAGCCGCCCCTCAGCCGCCAGATTCAGCAGCTTGAAGAGACGTTGGGGGTGCAGCTGTTCGAGCGCAATTCGCGGCCGTTGAAGTTGACCGAGACCGGTCGCTTTTTCTACTCGCACGCGGTTCAGTTGCTGGCGCAGACGGCCGAAGTCGAAGCGATGACGCGCCGGGTCGGCAAGATAGACCGCAGCCTGTCAGTCGGGTTCGTCGGCTCCACGCTGTACGGCATGCTGCCGAAAATCATCCGGCGCTTTCGCGATGAGAACAGCACGGTCGAACTGAGTCTGGTCGAGCTGTCGACCATGGATCAGATCAAGGCATTGAAGGAAGGCCGCATCGATGTCGGCTTCGGAAGGATTCGACTTGAAGACCCCAGCATCCGGCGCGTGGTGCTGCGCGAGGAGCGGATGATCGTTGCGCTGCCGCTCGGCCATCCGCTCATTGATGCGAAGCCCTGCTTTCTCTGCACGATCTGACGAGCGAAACGCTCATCATCTTCCCGAAGGCGCCGCGGCCAAGCTACGCGGACCAGGTGCTCGCGGCATTTCACGACCGTGCGCTCAAGCCGCATCGTCTGTATGAAACGCGCGAGCTGCAAATCGCGCTTGGGCTCGTCGCCGCGGGCGAAGGCATTTCCATCGTGCCGGCCAGCGTGTACGGACTTCAGCGCAGCGATATCGCGTACAAGGATCTCGACGATCAGAATCTCGTGCCGCCGATCATCATGAGCATGCGTATGCTCGACGAATCCGCGGACATCAAGCGGATGCTCGACCTGATCTATGCGCTCTACGAAGAAGAGCAGATGGAATTCCGTCCGCCGTCCCACGAGTAGCAAGTTGCAAACGGGTGTCGAACCACCACGTCGCCGTTGTTCATGGCTCGGTCGAGCGTGGCGCCTGCGTGCACTCAATGCGGTCAGCATAAGGCGCGCGCGTCGACGGCGCGTGACTTGTAACGGACGGTAAGAGCGTCTTTCAGAACTATCCGAGCAACGCGGCCGTGTGAACCCGCCAGCGCATGATGACGCGGGCCGCTGCGCGCCGAACCGCCGGACGTAGACCACCGAAGACTCGCCCGCGCAACACAACTCGTTACAAATCGACACTGCACGCGGTGGATTGGCGACCGACACTCCACCACGCGCCCGACCATGCCGTGGCGCTATCAATCAGAAGCTCGATCCGCAGAGCCTTTCAGAAGCTCGATCCGCAGAGCCTTTCGTCGTTCCTACGCTAACTTCCTGGCGGTAACACATGCAGCAGACCTTCTCACCTGTCCGGCGCTTCAAAAAGAACACCTACGGCCGTGACTTCGTCGTAGGCGACCTGCACGGCTGTTTCGCTCAACTGCGCAAAGAACTGGCGCTGCGCCAATACGACCCGGCGCGCGACCGACTCTTCGCCGTCGGCGATCTGGTGGACCGGGGCTTCGAATCGCCGGCCGTACTCGACGTAGTGCGGCAATTTCAGATTCACTCGGTACGCGGAAATCACGAGGACGTGATCGTGCGTTGGCATCGGCATGGCGGCAAGGCGTCGGCGGTTCGTTGCAACGGCGGCGAATGGCTGCTCGATATGACGGACGACGCGCAGGCAGTCGACGACATCGTGAACTACATGGCGGCGCTGCCCTTTGCGATCGAAATCGAAACAGACGATGGCCTCGTCGGCATTGTGCACGCCAACGTGCCGTTGCCATCCTGGTCGCAGATGGTCCGCGCGCTCGAACAGGAGAACCGTGACGGACCGATACGCCGCAAAGTGATCTGGGACCGCTCGCGCTGGAAAACGCGTCGAGCGACGGGATTGGCTTCTCTACGACGCTTCGCCGCGCAACTGTTCCCGCGCGTCGCGTCGGCGTGGCGTGAACCCGGCGGCCACGTCGACGGCGTGGCGGCTGTCGTCGTGGGACACACGCCCACCCGCGAACCCAGGGCTCGCGCCAACGTCATCAACGTCGATACCGGGCTGGTCTACGGCGGCAACCTGACGTTGCTGCGTCTCGACGAGATTCCCATGCTGCTCAACCGCAGCGCGCGAAAAGAGCCGGCGTTGGGCCGCTCGAAGCGATATCCCGCGGGCTCCGGGGTGTGAGCAAGCGCCGCTCGCAGTTCGGGCATGTCACGTGCTAACGAATCTCCTGCAAAGCGACAACTATTCGACCGTCAATCCGACAGTCAACCAGGAGCCCGATGATGAAAGCCAAAGCACTGATTTGCGCGAGCGCTCTCGCTGCCATCTGCGCGTCGCCAGGCGCGTTCGCCCAGGTCGCCGGACTGCAGCCGCTCGGCGGTACGGTCGAGCAGACCAATGCGCTGCTGAAGGGTTGGAGCGTGCGCCGCGCACTCGTCGACCAGCCGGTCTACAACGACCTCAACGACAAGGTCGGCAGCATCTATGACGTGATTATTTCGCCGGACCGCAAGGCGACGTATGCGGTGGTGTCGGTCGGCGGCTTCCTCGGCATGGGCAAGCACTATGTGTGCGATCCCGGTCGACCACTTCGAGATTCGTGACGGCAATCTGTTCCTCGCGGGCGCAACGAAGGAAGCGTTGAAGTCGGCGCCTGAATTCGAGTACAACAAACTCGAAAAGGCGACCAAGCCGCATAAGGTGAAGGCGGAGTAGACCCTCTCCGGCGACGGCTGCCTGTTTGCTGGAGCCGCCGCCGCTCGCAGCGGCACCATCAACGGCGGCATTCAACGATTCGTAGCCGTGACCAGTTGCAGCGGCGTTTCAATCACCTTCGACAACTCTCTCTGCTTTCTGTGTTCGGTCACCGCCTTCAACGCCACGTCGATTCCGAATACCGCTTGCCTGTCGGCGAACTGATTGATCGTCGCGAGCACGCGGCCGTCGGCGAGCAACGGCTTGATGGCTTCGATCGCGTTATATCCGGTGACATACACCTCGCCGCTGCGGCCCGCGTCGCGAATCGCATCGACTGCGCCCATCGCCATGTTGTCGTTGCCGCATAGCAGCGCGCGTATCTGCGGATGTTCGCTGAGCATCTTCGATGCAACGTCGCGCCCTTTGCCGTAATCCCAGTTGCCGGGCTCGATCGCGACGACCTTCACGCTGGCGGCGTCCATCGCATCTTCGCTGCCGGCCGTGCGTTGCCTTGCATTGCGATCCACCGGAATGCCTTCGATGACCCCCACCTCATCGCCCGGCTTGAGCTTCGCCGCAAGATAATTGCCGACCAGGGTCGCGCCCTTGCGATTGTCCGGTCCGACGAACGGCACGGAAATGCCGGCCGCTGCCTGGGCTGCATCGTCTAGCGGATTATCAATGGCGATCGTGATGATGCCGGCCTTGATCGCGCGCGCCACCACGGCAGTCAGCGCCTTCGAGTCGGTCGGCGCGATGACGATCGCATTCATCTGCCCCTCGATCATCTGCTCGACCATCTGGATTTGCGCGGCCGTGTCGGTCTCCCTGGCCGTTCCCCGAATCGTCAAGCCGAACTGCGACGCGTAGTGCTGCTGATAATTGCGCGCGGCGTTGACCATCGCCACCGTGAACGGATCGGCGAGCGACTTCAGCACCAGAGCGATCTTCAGCTTGCCGCTTTGCGCGTCGACGCGCGACGCACCGGCCAGGCCGGCCGCGGCCAGCGCGCCGGCAAACAGCATGCGGCGTCGCGGGTTCTGCGTCATCGGTTACCTCCTTTCCGGCCGGGCTCGTGAGAGGCCGCTCCACGATCGAATGAATGCGGATCGAGCCGCCGACCCCGCCAAGGTCCACGCGTCCCGTTCACCCATCGTCCTTCAGCGCGAGCAAACGGGCCGCGATTTCATCGAACAGCGGCCGGCTGTCGATATCTTCGTTCAGGCAATGGTCCTTCAACGCGATCAGGGTCGCCGCGATGGGCGCGCGTGCGTCGAGCACATCGCATCGCTCGATCAACTCTTCGAGCAGACAACCATACGCCCTGACTTCGAGGCGCTGCAGCGCGACGCCGGTATCGGGATCGTCGGCGGCATAGAACGATGCTGCGCCGAAATCACCCAACAGAGCATGTCCCTCGCCGCCATGCAGGATATTGTGCGCATACAGATCGCCATGCATGACGCCTCGCTGATGCAGATGGCTTGCCGCCGCTGCAATGCCGTGCGCGATACCCAATACTGAGCTTAGCTCGAAGCGCGTGCCGGCGTCGTAGATGTCGCGCGTGCACGATTCGAGGCTCGGCGGACCGGCGAGGTTCCTGAATTGCGGATCGATCAGTTCCATCACGAGACCGTGCGCGCCCGCCGGATGATCCTGCACTTTTCCCGTCACCGGGATCAGGTTCGCATGGTCGCCGCCCCGAATGCAAGCGGCCATTTCGCAGTCGGGCAAGCCGTCGCTGGTGACGGCGCCCTTGAACAGCTTGACGGCGACCGCGCGCGCCGCGCGCTCATGGCGCCCTATGAGTTGCGCACGATAGATGACGCCGGAAGCGCCTTCGCCCAATGCCTGTTCGAGCGTCAACTCATCCCAGCGAATGCCGTCAATCGGCGTATCGGTCAACGCGGCCGTCTCCAGCGCCTCGCTGAACGGGTTGCCGGCATACGCGAGCCATGAGAGCCGCGGCAGACGCAGCAGCCACGCCGGCAGTCCACTGAGGCGGTTCGCCGCGAGACGCAGCAGTTCGAGCCGCGAGCAGGCGGCCAGTTCGTCGGGCAGCGCACGCAGCCGGTTGCCCGCCAGCATCAGCTTCTGCAGTTGCGAGCAGCCGCCGATCTGCGCGGGCAGCGTCTCGATCTCGTTGTCGGTGAGGATCAGCCAACGCAGTTGCGGTGCGAGCGCGTGGCCGGACACCTTACGGATACGGTTCGCCTTGAAGCCGACCATACTCAATTGCGAACACTCGCCCAGCACGTCCGGCAACTCGGTGAACGGGTTGTTGGAAGCGAAGAGGGTCCGCAGTTTGCCCAGTCGCGGCAAATCGTCGGGGAGTGCCGTAAGCGCATTGGCCGAGAGGTCGAGTACTTCCAGCGTGTCGGCGAGATCGAAAATCTCGCGCGGAAATTCGCGCAGGCCGCAGGCCAGTTTGAGATGGCGCGAGCCCGTCAGTTGTCCGGCCCGCAGTTGTTCTATTGTCGTGGTCACAGTGGTGGAGAAGATGTCCGGCTAGCGGCGCGCGTCGTATCGAAGTCATCGATTCTACTGAGTCGCGGGCGAGATGCGAGCGCGCGGTTGTGCACGAAAGGAGCGATTTGGCTGCGGCGCTGTCCAATCACGCGCAACGCCGCCAACATCCTATGAATGGAATCGAAAAGGGCGGTACAGTGACAGCCCGGCTGCTATCCAGCCAGGATGCTTGAACACGAATGAAATAGCAAGAACTGGAGCGTCTTCAGAGAGAACGGGTCTTACGCTGTCGAATATGGGCGCGCTTTCAGCGCGCATTCGCAGACCGGCCTCGCCCGCCTCTGTGCCTCCAACCAGTCAGGAGCAAGCAAAGTGAGCTACGCATACAAGTTGATGGATTCACCTGTCGGTCAGTTGAAGCTCGTCGCCAACGGCGAGCGCCTCGCTGCGATCCTGTGGGAAAACGACAAGCCGAACCGGGTACGGCTCGGGGAGTCGATCGAAGAGAACGAGCGTCCCGTGCTGGTCGAAACCGAGCGGCAATTGAAGGAGTATTTCGCCGGCACACGGCAGGCATTCGATCTCGCGCTCGATTTTCAGGGCACGGAGTTCCAGAAGAAAGTCTGGCACGCGTTGTTGACGATTCCGTTCGGGCAGACACGCAGCTACGCGGAAATCGCGCGGCAGATCGGCAATGTCAACGCAGTGCGAGCGGTCGGCGCGGCGAACGGCAGGAATCCGATTTCCATCGTCGCGCCTTGCCATCGCGTGATCGGCGCGTCGGGCGAGCTGACCGGTTTTGCGGGTGGCCTCGCCAACAAGATGCTGCTGTTGTCGCTCGAAGCTGGACAGACTTCGCTGCAAGCGGCGGCCGGTACCCAGACGCAAACGCAAACTCAAACTCAAGCGCGGCCCGTCGCGACCAAAGCCGATGCAAAGCCCGTTCGCCATGCGCCGAGCCGTGGGACGCAGGCTTCGCTGTTCGGCAACTAGGCACGAACGCGCCGGCAATGGACCACGAACCGGCCGGGATGGACTCCGATAGCAGCGCATAAAGCACCTATCCTTAAGAGGCCCTTTGGGCATCAACCAGGAGGATGACATGCGCATGCTTCTCAACATACGAATCCCGCACGAACCGTTCAACACGATGGTGCGCGACGGCAGCATCGGCGAGGTGGTGGCGAAGATACTGGAAGAGACGAAACCGGAGACCGTCTACTTCACCGAGCAGAGCGGACAGCGTGGCGCAGTGCTCGCGGTGAACGTCGACGACGCATCGGCTATTCCGTCGCTCGCGGAGCCATGGTTTCTGAAGTTCAACGCGGACTGCGAACTGCGCATTGCGATGTCGCCGGAAGACCTGATGAAAGCCGGGCTGGACAAGCTTGGCTCGAAATGGAAATAGCGCACAGGCAGCGAGGCACGTGACGCGCGTTGGCGATTCAGCGAACGCGCCGTCACCGCCAACGCCAACGCCAACGCAATGCATCATGACCGTGCCGCGCATTGCTCCTGAAGAATCGCAGCCGCAGCCATGGCCGCGACCTGGCAGCCGAGGACGATATGCTCTTCGGCCGTATCTTCGATGAAGTCGTGACTCACGCCGCCGATGCTCGGCACGAACATCATGCATGCCGGCATGCAACGCGCGATGACCTGCGCGTCGTGCGCGGCCCCGCTCTGCATACGCAGCCATTGCCCCGGCGCAACTGCCTCGGCGGCTCTGGCGAGATGTTCCGCGAGCGCCGCGTGCATACTCACCGGTTTCATCGGCGAGTCGAAGGTCGTCAGTTCCACGCTCACACGATTGCGCACATTGAAGTCACGCACCAGTTCCGCGAGCTTGCTCTCCATCGCATGCAAGCGTTCGGCATTCGCGTCGCGGAATTGCAGGTACATGTCGGCCGCGCCGGGCACGACGCTCAGCGAACCCGGATCGAGATCGATGCGGCCCACGGTCCACACGGTGTCGGCATCCGCGAGCTGCGCGAACGCGTCGTTCATCGTGGCGATAAAGGCGACCAGCGCCGCGCCGGCATCGCGCCGGATCGCCATGGGCGTGGTGCCGGCGTGATTGCGCTGCCCCGTGAAGCGCAAGCGCAACTCGCGCAGCCCGACGATCGTCGTGACGACGCCGATCGTTTTGCCAGCCGCCTCCAGCCGGCCGCCCTGCTCGATATGCGGCTCCAGATAGGCCACGTGCCGCCCGGCTTCGAAGCGCACGCGCCGCCGTCCAGCCAGACCTGCGGCTTCGAGCGTGTCTTCGAGGCGCTGGCCCTCGCGATTCGTGGCGCCACGAATCGATTCGTCGATCGGATCGCCCACGAAGCTGCGGCTGCCAAGCAAGCCGGAAAAGGTGCCCTCTTCGTCGATCCACGATGCCACGTCCACCGCCAGATGCTTCGTCGCGTCGTCTTCCGCCAGCGCGCGAGCGATTTCCAGTCCGTAGATCACGCCCATCGCTCCGTCCAGCCAGCCGCCGGTCGGCTGCGTGTCGGTATGCGAGCCGATCACGAGCGCCGGACCGCTGTTGCGCGAACGTCCGAACACGGTCCCCACTCCGTCGACGCCCGCGTCGAGCCCCGCCTCCTTCATCCTCGCGACGAGCCATTCGCGCGAGGCCAGATCCACCGGCGAGAGGGCAAGCCGGACCACGCCCGGCCCGGTAGCACCGAAACTGCGCAGCCGTTTGAGGTCGGTCAGCAAACGGTCCGGATTGATCGTCACCACGTTTCCATCTCCTTTGGCTGAATGCTCGCGCTGTATGGCCGCTGTGCAATATGGCGGTAAGCATGCCATAAGCTTGGCCCGCTAACATGGGTCACCGCGAATTCAGCGGCGCGCATTGCCTCACCTCACCGACCCACGTCCGAAAAGAAAACCACGGCATGAACACACTCGAAGCGGTCAATCAGGCGCTCTTTCTAATGCTCAACGCAACGCCGTCGACCCCGGCATCGCAAATCGACCTCGCGCGTTTTATCGCCGATTACGTGATCTATCTCGTGCCGCTCTCGTTGGTCGCGATGTGGCTGTCCGGCGACGAACGCCGACGCGAAACCGCGCTCCGTGCGTGCTGCGTGGCCTGGTTCGCACTCGGCATCAATCAGCTCATCGCTCTGGTGTGGCCGCATCCACGGCCGTTCGTGCTCGGCATCGGTCATACGTTTCTCGACCACGCGCCGGACTCGTCGTTCCCCAGCGACCACGGGACGATCTTCGCGTGCATCGCGTTGACCTTGCTGCTTGGCGGCGTGCGCCGCTATGGTGTCGTTATTCTGCTGTCCGGTCTCGCCGTGGCTTGGGCGCGCATTTTCGTCGGCGTGCATTTTCCGCTCGACATGGTGGGCGCTGTCGTCGTGGCAGGCGTGGCCTTCCTGCTGATCGCACCGCTATGGCAGTGGCTCGGCGCGAGCCTGACGCGTGCGCTGATCGCGGTGTACCGCAAGCTGCTGGCCTGGCCGATCCAACGTGGCTGGCTATCGCTATAGCGCCGCGTTGCGCGTCACGCCGCCGCTAACGGCAGCCTGTGCCTGGCGCGCCAGCGCGCGGAAGTCGCTGGGCGACATGTCATACGCGCGGCGAAACGCGCGGGTGAAATCCGATGCGCTATTGAACCCCAACCCATACGCGACCTCGACAATCGCCTTGTGCGGGTAGCGGTGCAGTTCATCGGCCGCTTCGCGCAGCCGGCGGTTGCGGATATAGGCGGCCAGCCCGCCCTCGGGTTCGAACAGTCGATACAGCGTGGGCCGCGAAAGTTGCGACACGGCGAGCACGCTTTCGATCGTGACATCCATCTGCCCGAGATTCGCGTCGATGAAGCGCCGCGCCGTCGCGAACATCGCGGTGCGAGCGGCCGCGCGCGCATTGCCGGTCAACCCCGTCTCCTTGCCGAAGGCCGCCGCGATCAGCATTGCGCAGGTATGCATGGCTTCGTAGGCGTCGGGCGCGCTCATCGTCGGCAATCGCTTGCACAGGTCGGCGAGATGCGCCGGAATCATCCGCGCGAGTGGCGAGTGATACTCGATCACGCGGCCATGAACCGATTCCGCTTCCGGCAGCACGGATTCCACCAGTTCACGCGGCAGAAAAAACGCCAGCACGCGACAGGCGCTGCGCGCCATTTGCATCGGCTGGTTCATGTCGAGCGCGAGGATGCCCGGCTCGGACTGCAGCGCCTTGCGTTTGGGGTGCAGACCCGCACCGGTTTCGATCGTGCCTTCGACGGCCACATGAAACACGAACTGGCGAACCGAGTCCGTGGAAATGCGCGCAACCGATCGCGATTGCGAAACGGGATCGGTCTGGCAGTCCATGAAGGTCAGATCGCCGACGCGGTAGCTGTCGATCCTGCCGTTGAAGCCGTCGGCCAGTTGCCAGCGTGAGATCGGCACGTCGAGGAAATGACCCAGACGGTCCCGCCAGGCGATCGCCTGCGCGCGCGGTGCTTCGTGATATGTATCGAAGTGGCTATGGACGCATGCCGTGGCCGCGGCATGCTTCGCTACGGAGTCGGTCGTCAAGGTATTCCCCGCCAGTTTCGTCAACTGCTAATCATAGCCGCAGGCGGGGACAACATCACGACCTGAGCGATGCGGCGGCGCCACAGTCGTACGCGAAGCCGCATGTGTGGGCGGCCTGGTTGACTCAGCGCGGTTCGGATCTGACTTGCGCGCCCAGTTCGTCGGGCCTAGAGAGAAAAAGCTTTAGCACCGACGACGTATTCGATTGGCTATGGCCGATGACCAGATCGACAGTCGGCGCATCGCGAGCTTCGCGAAGACCGACGCGGGACGCGCTCTCACATTGAGCATGCAGGCGTTCAAGCGCTTGGCGCAGCCCGGCGACATCGGCGGCGCCGTGGCCTTTCTCGCGTCGGACGCCGCGCGCTGGATCACCGGGGAGACGCTGCATGTGGACGGCGGCTCGAAGCTCTGAGCTTGACGCCTGTCTTTGCGGTTGGATTTCGCCGCAAAGGCTTTACGGTGTGCCGCGCCAACGTGCGGACACATCGCAAGCCTTTGCGGACGCGATTCAATGCATCGCCGCCTGGCCATGAGAGCCATGACCGGCGAACTCGCGCCGCTCTTACGTCGAGCCGCTCACTTCCACAACGTGCGGCCGAAGAACGTCAGCGTGCGGTCCCAGGCGAGCTGCGACCAGACGGGGTCGAACTGGGTCTTCGCGATGCGGCCCGGCCCGACCGCGGTTTCATTCGCGAACGCGTGATGCGCGAGATAGCGATGGAACTCGACATCGACGCTGGCTTCGGTCAGCTTCTTCTCCAACGCATCGACCGTTTCAGCGGGGAAGAACTCGTCCTGCAACGCCCAATGCCCGAGCACCGGCACCGTGATTTTCGATGCATCGATATACTCCAGCGGCGGGAAGCCGTACCAAGCCACCCCGGCCGCCAGGTCGGGAATGTTGCACAGCGAAAGCCAGGTGAGCGCGCCGCCCATGCAATAGCCGGTCACGGCAACTTTCGCCGCGTGCTGCTTCAGATAGTCGGCGGCGCCTCGCACGTCCTGGGTGGCGGCGTCGCCGAAATCGAGCCCGCTCATCAGGTGGTGCGCTTCTTCCTCCTCCAGTGTCGATTTGCCGCGGTAGAGATCGGGCACGAGCGCCAGATAGCCCGCCTGCGCGAGCCGGTCCGCGACGCCGCGAATCTGCTCGTTCAAGCCCCACCATTCCTGAATCACGACGATGGCGGGCGCGCCTTCCAGCTTCTGCGGTTTGGCCAGGTAGCCCTGAACCTGCTGGCCGTCGGGGCGGCTAAAGGTGATCATCGATCCTGCTGGCTGTTTCATGGGTAGCTCCTTGGGTGGACGGAGCCGCTAGCATAGCGTCAGTGCAGTTTTCGCGCGCAGGCCCCTTGCGCGTCGATCGCCGGCGGCCGGGCTGTGCGGGCAGATGGTTCGCTTCCTGATTGCATTGCAAGTTATCGCTGTATCATTTTTGAAAGGGCGGCAATCGACGTCGCAAGACGCGCCGTGCGCTGCGATGCGATCAGCCCAACAGTCGCGTCCATTAAAACCGCTCAACCACCCCAAGCTGCACGCCCGCGACCGGCGCGCCCGGATAAGCGACCGGCAGCCCGACCACATTGACGCCGCGCAGCGTGAAGCGGGCGTCGTCGTGATTCCGAAGATAGGCCGCGCTGAAATAGAACAGCAGCGTGCGCGAGAAGTCGTATTCGAAAGCCGCGCTGAACTGGTCGGCACTCGCGCCGTCAGTGGAATAGTCGCGCACGTGCGCATAGCCCACCGATGCCCGCGCATGCGGCGACAAGCTGTATTGCGCCGACAGCGACCCACCCGCGCCGTGATAGAACGGCGTCCCGCCGTCGCCGTTGAAAAAAGCGAGCCACACGCGCACATTCTCGAACCCGTAGCTCGCGCCGCCGAGATTCGCCCGCAACGCGCCGGCACCGTGCGTCTGCTGCCGCCCGTATGACACCTTGAAGCCATCGATCTGATATGCGGCAGTCAGGTAATAACCGTCGATCCCGTTGCCATCGTTTTCCGACGGATCGCGCGTCGCCATCATGACGGTCGCGCTAAAGCCGCCCACCAGCGGTGACAGATACGTGAGAGCGTTATTCGTGTACGGCGTGATCTTCGACAGGTTGTTGAGCCCGGATGCGATCGTGCCGGCGCCGAACGCATCGAGGTCGCCTTTGAACGGGATATAGATGGGCGAGTACTGACGGCCGAATCGCACTTCGCCCCACGTGCCGCGTGCGCCGATCCACGCTTGTCGGTTGAACAGCACACCCGGGGTTTGCAAAGTGCCGTCGACCGAACTGAAGCCGTTTTCCAGCGTGAACACGATCGCCAGGTCCGCGCCGATCGGCTCCGAGCCGTGCAGTCCGAATCGCGAGCCGCGATAAGCGCCCGAGTCCAGGCGTGGCGTCCAGCCAGAGCCTGGATCGGTGACTTCGAGACTGGTGTCGAGCACGCCGTACAGCGAAACGAAGCCGGCGCCGGCATTGGATGCCGCGATGCCATGCATGCAAAACAGCAGCGCCGCGCCGCCGACGCCCGCGCGCAGAACCACGCGCACGCGCCGGTTTGCGGCGGCCCGTGTCAGCACAACGCGTCTTGATCGGGTGGTCGTAAGCGGAAGCGGCGGTGTGCGGTACAGATGAGATCCTCCACAGACACATCAATCGTGCATACCGGGGATGAAAATTACCACGTTCGTCACGCCGGGGCGGCACACCACAATTAACCGACGCACGTCGGGCTTCGCGGTGCGATGCCGCTCACAGAGCTTGCGCGCCGCCGCGAATCGCGCCGTGAGCGCTCGTCAGCGCCCGTCTTCAAACAGGCCGATAATCGCAAGTCCGGCAGGAAGAGTACCCCACGGTCATGTCGCGATCCAGGCCTTGCGCCGCACGGCGCCCGCATGACCGCGCCGTGTCCACGCACCTTCACTTTACGAATTCACTCTCATGGAAAAACGAGCACTCATCATTGGCGCAAGCGGCATCGTCGGCAGCAACCTTGCGGACCGCCTGCTATCGAGCGGCTGGCATGTGGCAGGAGTTTCGCGCGGCCGCACGCCGGTCTCATCGGCGCTCGAAGCAATTACCGCCGACCTCGGTTCACCCGACTCCATCAACGACGCGCTAACCGGCAAACCTTTCAGTCATGTGTTTTTCACCGCGTGGTCGCGCCAGGCCACCGAGAAAGAAAACATTCGCGTGAACGGCGCGATGGTCCGTCATGTGATGGACGCCGTGGGTCCTGCAGGCACGCTCGTGCATGCCGCGCTCGTGACGGGCCTGAAGCATTATCTCGGCCCCTTCGAAGCCTATGCGACCGGCGCGGTGCCGATCACGCCGTTCCGCGAGGAACAGGGGCGGCAACCCGTCGACAACTTTTACTACGAGCAGGAAGACCGCCTGTTCGAAGCCGCGCAGCGCTATGGGTTCAGCTGGAGCGTGCATCGTCCGCACACGATCATCGGCTACGCCCTCGGCAACGCGATGAACATGGGCGTGACGCTTGCGGTCTATGCATCGCTGTGCAAGCAGACCGGCCAGCCGTTCATCTTCCCTGGGTCGGCGGCGCAGTGGAACAGCCTCACCGACATGACCGACGCCAGGCTGCTCGCGCGACACCTCGAATGGGCGGCCATGTCCGCGAACGCGCGCAACGAAGACTTCAACGTGGTCAATGGGGACGTGTTCCGCTGGAAGTGGATGTGGTCGCGCCTCGCCGACTACTTCGGCATCGAAGCAGCGCCGTTCGACGGCGAGGTGCGTCCGCTGGAAGGCCGCATGCAGGACGCCGCCAAACCGTGGTCCGAGATCGCGGCGCGCTTCGGTCTGAAGGAGCCGGACATCGGCAGGCTCGCTTCGTGGTGGCACACGGACGCCGATCTCGGCCGTCCGATGGAGGTGCTGACGGATATGACGAAGAGCCGCAACGCAGGCTTCCTCGATTATCAAAGCACGCCCGACGCGTTCTTCGCGCTGTTCGACCGTCTGAAGGCGGAGCGGGTCATTCCGGAGTGACCCGACGCTGACGTGCGGGCGGCCTGCTCGATGCGTCACAACCGACGGCCGCCTAACGCGCCCGATTGAACAGCGGCGACGCGTGACTCGCCGCGGCGAGTTCCGCGGCCGCCGCGAGCAGCGTCGGGCCGAGACCCTCCATGCGTTTTTCGTCGAGCCGCACGAGCGGCCCGGCAATGCTGATCACGCCCATCGCGGCATAGCCGCGCCGCTGCACGGGCGCGGCCATCGCGGTCATGCCGGGCGCGAACACCTCGTTGATCGTCGCGTAACCGCATTCACGCGCGGCATGCACGAACTTCAGCAATCCGGTGATGGTGGTCGGCGCGTTCGGCCCATATTGTTTCGGCTGCCCGAAGCCCTGCCGCGAGACGAGTTCGAGCGCGCGCTCGTCGGTCATGGTCATCATCCATGCATGACCCGTCGCGCTGCACGACAGGATCGTGTCCATGCCCATGTCCGGGTCGTAGCGCAGCCCCTTCAGCGCGCCTTGCGACTTCGCGACCCACGTGAGCCGGTCGCCGTCCACGATCGCGAGCCGCACCAGTTCGCCCGACTTCTCGGCGAGCCTGTCGAGAATGGTCTGCGCGATGTCGACGATGCCCGAAGTCGCAAGAAAACCGAGTCCGAGACCGACGAGTTTGGTGGTGAGCACGTAGTCGCCGTGTTCGCGCAACTGCCGCACATAGCCGCACTGCTTCAGATCGACGAGCAGCCGATGACACGCGCTACGCGGAATATCGAGCTCGTCGGCGATCATCGCGAGCGGCGTGCCTTCCATCTGCGTGGCGAGATATTCGAGCACCGCGAGGGTGCGCTCCGTGACGCCGGGCATGTCGGTCTCCGTGTTTTGCGTATGCCGCCGCAACCGGGCGGCAGCCGTTTGCCCGCGCAGTTTTGCACATTATGAGATCGAATTCCACCCTGGAATGGCATCCCACCTACGGATGCTAAGCTGTTTTCAAGGCCGCGATGTCGCACGACGACAGCACAACGCGCCGAGTTATCTGATCAAACAGAAGAGCGGGAGCGGGCCACCCGGCGAAGCGTTGACGATCGCTCGCGGCCCGACCTCCCGCACGGCAGACGGACAAGGAGACAACATGATTCAGGATGCACAGGCCAACACGAACACCGCGCACGCCGCGATGCGCACGCGAGCGGTCACCGCCGCCGCGATCGGCACGGCACTCGAGTGGTTCGATTTCACGCTGTACGGCGCGCTCGCCGCCACGATTTTGCCAAGGCTGTTTTTCCCGGCGATGGACCCGACCTCCGCCTTGCTCGCGTCACTGGCGACCTTCGGCGTGGGACTCGCCGCGCGGCCGCTCGGCGCGATCATCTGCGGGCATCTGGGCGACAAGCTCGGGCGCCGTAATCTGATGCTGGGTACCGTCACCGTGATGGGCCTCGCGTCGATGGCGATGGGGCTGTTGCCGACCTACGCGAGCATCGGCGTGTGGGCGCCGGTGTTGCTGGTGCTGCTGCGCATTCTGCAAGGCTTCGCGCTCGGTGGCGAATCGACCGGCGCGCAACTGATGGCGATCGAACACGCGAGCCCCGACCGGCGCGGCAAGTACTCGGGACTGCTCGGCCTGTGCTCACCGCTGAGTCAGATCATGGCCAACGGCGTGCTGCTTCTGCTGTCGTCCACGATGTCGGCGCCGGCATTCGATTCGTATGGCTGGCGCATCCCTTTCGTGCTGAGCTTCATCCTCGTGATCGTGGGGCTTTACATCCGGCTGCGAGTCAGCGAAACCCCCGCGTTCGTGGCGCTGCGTAAAACGGAAGTCGTGCATGTGGGCAGCCCGCTGCGCGATGCGTTCCGCCTGCACTGGCGCACCGTGCTGCGCTGGATGCTGTTCTTCTGCGGACCGGCCGCGATCTTCTATCTGATCGTCGTGTTCTCGCTCAGCTACATCACGAAGACACTCGCCATTCCGAAACAAACCGGCTTTCTGCTGCTGATGGGCGCCAACGTCTGCGCGATCGTCGGCGCGCTCGCCGGCGGCATGTTGAGCGACAGGATCGGCCGCAAGAAAGCGCTCGCGATCGGCTCGACGGCGACCTTGCTGATGCTGTTCGTCTACTTCCAGATTCTCGATACCAAAAGCTTTGTGCCCATGCTGGCCGCGATGGGCTTCTTCCTCGGCTTCACGCAGTTTCAAAGCGGCATCCAGCCGGTCGCATTCGCGGAAGCATTTCCGACCAACGTCCGCTACTCCGGCTCGGCGCTTGCCTATACGGGTGCGAACCTGGTGGCGGGCGGTCCGATGCCGGTGCTGGCCGTGTGGCTCTTCTCGGTGTGCAACGGGTCGCCGTGGGGAGTCGTCGCCGTGTGCGTGATCTTCAACGTGATCTCGCTCGTGATGATCCTGACGGCACGCGAAACGCGCGGCATCGACATGAATCGCACCGACTCGGCCGCGGCCGTGACCGGCGAAGCGGACTTCGCGGCGGCCGGCGTGAGCAACGGCCGCCACACCTAAGCGCTGCGGCGTTCCGGCGACAGATTGAATTTTGCAAACAGGCGACTGAACAATGACTGATCTAGTTTATGTATTGAATGGCTCGAATCTGAACATGCTCGGCAAGCGCGAGCCGCATCTGTACGGCACGACCACGCTGGCGCAGATTCAGCAGCAGGTGGAAGCGCTCGCGGCGAAGCTCGAACTCAGATGCGAATTTCGCCAGACCAACAGCGAGGCGACCATGGTCGACTGGCTGCAGGAAGCGTTCGAACGGGACGCCGCGGTGATCATCAATCCGGCGGGCTTTTCGTTCGCATCGGTGCCGGTGTTCGACGCGGTCAAGCTGATCGAGCGTCCGCTGATCGAGCTGCACATCACCAACATTCACAAGCGCGACGAAACGTACCGCCACTCGCTGATCTCGCGCGCGGCGACCGGCGTGATCTGCGGACTCGGCGCGAACGGCTACCTCGTCGCGTTGCAGGCGATGGCGATGGCGCTCGGCAAGAGCGCGCATTTCGGCTGACGCTTCTCCTGGCCACGGTGGCAGAGATCGTATGTCGCATCGCCCGCAGCATGCCGTACCCCTTGGCACGGCATTTTTTTGTCCGTTTTTCGCCTACAAACGGGGAGAAGATAGTTTTAGCCTAGGGCAAACCCGTATAATCGCCGCAAGAGGTCAGACAACTTGCGGACGTAGCCGTCGAGACCCTGGCCCGCGATCCGCCGCGCGGCGTCCACCCTGAACAGCCCTTTGCCAGCTCCGTGAACCCGACTGCCACTGCACTGCCCTTCCGAAACGCCCTCTTCGCGATGCTCGGCATCGGCCTCGTCAACATGCTGGTCGCGCTCGACCAGACAGTCGTCAGCACCGCGCTGCCGTCGATCGTCGCCGAACTGCACGGCTTCGAATACTTCGCGTGGATCGCCAGCGCGTACCTGCTGGCGTCGGTGGTGACCGTCCCGGTGTTCGGGCGGCTCGGCGACTACTTCGGCCGCAAGCGTTTCGTGATCGCCGCGGTGATCACGTTCACGGTGGCCTCGGTGCTGTGCGGCGTCGCCAACGACATGCTGTTCCTCGTGATCGCGCGCGGCTTGCAAGGCGTCGGCGGCGGGATGATGGTCGGCACCGCGTTCGCATCGATACCGGATCTGTTTCCCGATGCTCGCACCCGCGTGCGCTGGCAAGTGGTGCTGGCCGCCGCGTACGGCATCGGTACCGCGGCCGGGCCGTCGCTGGGCGGCTGGATGAGCGAACACTGGGGCTGGCGCTCGACCTTCCTGATCAACTTGCCGGTCGGCGCCGCCGCGCTCTATTTCATCTGGGCGCATCTGCCGAGCTTCCGGCGAGCGCAGGAAGGCGAGGTCAAGATCGACTGGCTCGGCGCGGCGCTGGTCGCGGCGGTGCTCGCCGGTTTGCAGACCTTCATCGAAGCGGTGCCGAAAAACGGGCTGACCACCGGCAACCTCGTTTTGGCGGTCTGCGTGGTCGCCGGCGCGATCGCATTGTTCGTGTGCGAGAAGCGCGCCACGCATCCGATCATTCCGCTCGACCTGTTCAAGGACGCGCAACTCGTCACTCTGTTCACGCTCGGCATGCTGTCCGGCTTCGTGATGTTTTCGCTGATCTTCTTCGCGCCGCTGTTGCTGCAAGGTGGCTTCGGACTGTCGCCGCAACAGGCCGGTCTGATCGCGACGCCGATCGCCGCGTGCATCGCGCTCGGCAGCCTGCTGAACACGCGCATCGTGATTCACATGAGGAAGCCCACGCAGATTCTGTCGATCGGCTTCACGCTGCTGATGTTCGCGTCGATCGCGCTGGCGTTCGCGAATCCGGGCACGGCGCAGCTGCGAATCGAATTGCCGATGGCGGCGGTCGGTATCGGGCTCGGTTTCATCCTCAACAATCTGAATGTGTTCGCGCAGGAGATTGCCGGGCGTGAGCGCTTCGGCATCACAACCGCACTGCTGCAGTCCACGCGAATGGTGGGCGGAATGCTCGGCACGAGCATTGTCACGACCGTGGTGTCGCATCACTACCGCAACGTCGTCACGCGCACCATGAGCGTGCTCGGTGAACCGGCCGCGTCGCAATGGCGGCCGCGCTTCGTCGATCTGCGCATTCTCATTGATGAGGCGTCGCGGCTGAAGCTGATCGCGGATATGAAATCGTCAGGGCTCGATACGCTCGCGTTGATCGACACGGCGCGCGATGCGCTGGTGCAATCGATTCATATCGGTGTGTGGCTGACGGCGGTTGCTTCGCTGGCGGCGGCGCTGCTGGTGCCGCGGATCTCGCACGTGGTGTTCCGGCGGAGCTGATGCCGGGTTGGGATCGCCTCTGCGCGCAATCCCGGTTGGCGTGGTGAGTGCTGAACCTGCGTGACGGCGTTCGCACAACGCAGAGCGCGCGGCCCCGCTCGTGGCGCGCCGCGCGATCATCTGGCCAGAACGACGCCCGCAACATGCGGGCGCGCATGCGCGACTCACCCAGGCTCTAACGCACCAGACACGGCCGCTTGTTATCGAACTTCCAGTGCGGAATCAGGTATTGCATCGCGACGCCGTCGTCGCGCGCGCCCAGGCCATGCTGCCGATACAGCGCGTGCGCGTTCTCGATCTCGTCCATGTCCAGTTCGACACCGAGCCCCGGCGCCTGCGGTACCTTCACCTTGCCGCCGACGATCTGCAACGGCTCGCGCGTCAAGCGCTGACCGTCCTGCCAGATCCAGTGCGTGTCGATCGCCGTGATCTTGCCGGGCGCGGCGGCCGCCACGTGCGTGAACATCGCCAGCGAAATGTCGAAGTGGTTGTTCGAATGCGAGCCCCACGTCAACCCCCAGTCGTTGCACATCTGCGCGACGCGGACCGAGCCCTGCATGGTCCAGAAATGCGGATCGGCCAGCGGAATATCCACCGACTGCAACTGGACCGCGTGACCCATCTGACGCCAGTCGGTGGCGATCATGTTGGTCGCCGTCGGCAGGCCGGTCGCGCGGCGGAATTCGGCCATCACCTCGCGGCCCGAATAACCGTTCTCCGCGCCGCACGGATCTTCCGCGTAAGCGAGCACGTCGTGCTGGTCGCGGCACAGGCGCACCGCTTCGGCGAGCGACCACGCGCCGTTCGGGTCGAGCGTCACGCGCGCGTGGGGGAAGCGTTCGGCCAGCGCCGTGACCGCTTCGATTTCGGCGTCGCCGGACAGCACGCCGCCCTTGAGCTTGAAGTCGTTGAAGCCGTAGCGCGCCTGTGCGGCCTCGGCCAGCCGCACGACGGCTTCAGGCGTCATTGCTTCTTCAGTGCGCACGCGCTCCCAGTCGTCGCGTCCATCGGCGCCGCTCGCGTACGGCAGGTCGGTCTTGTTGCGATCGCCGATGTAGAACAGGTAGCCGAGCATTTCCACTTCGTCGCGTTGCTGGCCCTCGCCGAGCAAGGCCGCGACCGGCACGCCCAGGTGCTGGCCGAGCAGATCGAGCAGCGCGGCTTCGAGCGCGGTCACCGCGTGGATCGTGGTGCGCAGATCGAACGTCTGCAAGCCGCGCCCGCCCGCGTCGCGGTCTGCGAACTGCGTGCGCGCCTTGTTCAGGATGGCTTGCAAATTACCGATCGACTGACCGACGACGAACGGACGCGCGTCGTCGATCGTCTTGCGGATATTCTCGCCGCCCGGCACTTCGCCGACGCCGGTGTGGCCCGCGCTGTCGCGCAGAATGACGATGTTGCGCGTGAAGAACGGACCATGTGCGCCGCTCAGATTCATCAACATGCTGTCGCGGCCGGCGACCGGCACGACGCGCAGTTCGGTGACGACCGGCGTGGCGTTCGATTCAGAGGGTTTCGTGGACATGAGAATAAGCTCTGTTGAGTGAGTAAGCCGGCAGGTGGACATCATCGCGACCGCTGCGTGGGTTCGACACCGATACCGGATGGAAATCAGAAAACGCGTGGCGCTCGATTGACCGTAGTGAGCGTCAGTGTAGTCAATGTGCTTTGCTGTGCAACGGGTCCGGCAGCACGTCGCGATCGCCGCGCCGACTGCGCGTGAGGAAACCCGCCGCCGCCGCGATCAGCGAGGCAACGCCCAGGCCATACAGGCCGCCGGTAATCGAACCGGTGTGCTGCTGCAGATAACCGAAGGCGGCCGGCGCGAAGAATCCGCCGAGGTTGCCCAGCGAGTTGATCAGCGCGATCACGCCGGCGGCCACACGGGCATCGAGGTAGCCCTGCGGAATCGGCCAGAACAGCGACGAAGCCGCCTTGAAGCCGATCGCGGAAAAGCAGATCGCCACGAATGACGTGACCGGATTGCCCGAGGTCGACGCGAACAGCCCGCACGCCGCGATGACGAGCGCCACCGCGAGCCATGCCTGCTGGAAGCGCCATTTCGCCGACAGCAGCGCGAAGCAGTACATCGCGACCATCGCGATCAACCACGGAATGGCGTTGAGCATGCCGACTTCGAAGTCGGACAGGCCGCCCATCTTGCGGATGATCGTCGGCAGCCAGAACGTGGCCGCGTAAATGGTCAACTGGATCGCGAAGTACAGCAGGCAGAACAGCACGATCTGCGGGTCCTTCAGCAGCTTCAGCGTCGGCAGATGCGCGCCGCCGTGCGCTTCGCGCTCGGCCTGCTCCGCGGCGATCGACCGCGCGAGCACGGTCTGCTCTTCAGCGGTGAGCCACGACGCGTCGCGAATGTGCGACTTCAGCAGCATCCAGCTGACGCCGCACAGCACGATCGAAAAACCGCCTTCGATCAGGAACATCCACTGCCAGCCTTGCAACCCGAAGCCGCGAATGGACAGCAGCGTGCCGGTGATCGGACCGGACAGCACGGACGCGAGCGCCGAGCCGGAGAGAAAAACCGCGACGGCCTTGCCGCGTTCTTTCTGCGGCAGCCATTGCGTGAAGTAGTAGACCACGCCGGGGAAGAAGCCGGCTTCGGCCACGCCCAGCAGGAAGCGCAGCGCGTAGAACGAGGTGTCGTTCCAGACGAACGCCATGGCCGCCGCGACCAGCCCCCACGTGCCCATGATGCGGGTGAGCCATGCGCGCGCGCCGTACTTCTGCATCAGCACGTTCGACGGCACTTCGAACAGCGCGTAGCCGATGAAGAACAGACCGCTGCCGAACCCATAAGCCGCGGCGCCGATGCCCAGGTCCGCATGCATGTGCGAGTTGACGAAGCCGATGTTCACGCGGTCGATGTAGTTCGCGATAAACATGATCAGGAAAAGCGGCAGTACGTGCCGCTTGACCTTCGATACCGCGGAACCCAGCGGGTTGATTGCGGGGGTGAGAGCAGATGTCAAGGTTGTCTCCGGTGTCGGTCACGCGGGCGGTCTGGTCGAACACAACGCGGGGCGGCGGGGCTGCGTACTCCATCGACGCAATCGTGTTATATGTTGTCTGATAACACTTTATCGCGGCTCCAGCATCAATTCCAATCAGGAGTTTACCCTGCAAAGCCTCTTATAACTATGGGAATTATCGAATTCACAGCTGATCGACAAGGCTAAATAGGTGTTGAACTAGGACGTCAGATGACTTGCTTTTTTCCTACACTGCGCACCGGAACAACCGCCCCGGCATCCGCCAGCGCCCCTGCCTACGACACGAAGCGTGGCGGTCGTTCCCTCGCGAAGCCGAGCAAACCGCAAGCGCCGTCGACAACCCTGTAAACGAGTAAAGTCCTGTGCGATACTTTGCGGAAAATCCCAGGTCACGGCATCGCCCCGCCGCCGTCGCCCGCGCGCTCAAGCGTCCGCATCCAGCCGATTAGTCAACTAGCCACAAAAATGTCCAGCCTAACTGAGAAGGTGGTGGCCACCCTTTCCGATGAAATTCGCCGTGGCGCCCTGCGCCCCGGCGACCGCATTCCCACCGAAGTCGCGATGATGAAGCAGCTGTCGGTGAGCCGCTCCGTGGTTCGCGAGGCGATTTCGCGCCTGCAGGCGGCCAACGTGGTCGAGACGCGCCACGGCATCGGCACATTCGTGCTGGCGCCCGCCGCCGAAAAGCCGGTGCAACTGGCCGCCGCCGACCTGTCCAGCATGCTGGACGTGATGGCGATCATCGAATTCCGTATCGACGTCGAAGCGGCTGCGGCCGCGCTCGCCGCAGCGCGGCGCACCGAGCAAAACCTCAAGCAGATTCGCGCCGCGCTGGAGCGCTTCGAGTCGGAACTCGAACGCGGCAGCACCGATACGCTGGCGCACGACATCGAGTTTCATCTGCAGATCGCGCGCGCCAGCGGCAACCGCTACTTCTTCGACGTGCTCAGCCAGCTCGGCCGCGCGGTGAGCCCACGCACGAGGCTCGGGTCCGCAGAGATCGCGGAACTCGACCATATCGAGCACCTGCGCAACGTGCTCGGCGAGCACCAGATGATTTATCGCGCGATAGAACGGCAGGACCCCGATGATGCGCGCGCCGCCATGCGGATGCATCTGAGCAACAGCCGCGAAAGGCTGCGGCGCGCGCATGAGTTGAGTCGAGCGGACGGCTGATTCTGGCGCTCGCGGTGGTCAGCTTGCTTGAGCTGCCCGTTGCCCGTTGCTCGCTGGTCGTGTCGATCATGTGCGGCAAGCCGTTCTTGCACTGATCCGCGCGAAGCCGCGCTGCTCCGCTTGCGAGCCGGGACTGTTCCCGACGATTCAGCAGCGGCCCCGACCAGGAGCTTCCGATGACGCAGCCCAATCACCCTGGCCGTTCCGCAATCGCCACGCCGGGATCGACGGCGCTCGCCGCCGAAACCGGCGCGTCCACCGGTGCGATGGACCGCTTCGGTTCGCTCAGCATATTTGTGCGCGCCGCCGAAACGCGCAGCTTCACCGAAGCGGGACGCCAGTTGGGGATCTCGTCGTCGGCGGTCGGCAAGGCGATCTCACGGCTCGAAGGACGGCTCGGCGTGCGCCTCTTTCATCGCAGCACGCGCAGCATCGCCTTGACACCCGAGGGCGCAACGTTTCTGACGCGATGCCAGCGCATCATCTGCGAGATCGAGGCCGCCGAAACCGAACTGGCGCTCGCCAATGCCGAGCCGCGCGGACGCCTGCGGGTCAGCATGCCGATGGTCAGCACGCTGATGATGCCCGTGATCGGCGCATTCATGAGGACGTACCCGGACATCACGCTCGACATCGATTTCTCCGACCGGATGGTGGACGTGATCGAAGAAGGCTTCGACGTGGTGACGCGTACCGGCGATGCCGTCGACTCGACACTCGTCACGCGCGCGATGGGCAAGTTCCGGCAGACGATCGTCGGCTCTCCAGCGTATTTCGCGCGACGCGGCATGCCTACGGAGCCCGAGCAACTGCGCGAGCACGCGTGTCTCCAACATCGTTTTCCGACTACCGGAAAATTACGCCGCTGGCCATTGACTCGCGACGGCGAGACGCTGGATATCGAGTTGCCGACCGTGGCCATCGCCACTGCCGTCGAACCGTTGACGTTGCTTGCCGAACAGGGTCTGGGGCTGGCCTGCGCACCCGACTTCACGGTGCGCGCACAGCTGGAGCAAGGCTCGCTGGTTGCCGTGCTGCAACCGTATCTGGATAGTCCCAGCGTGTTTCGGGCGCTGTGGCCGTCCGGGCGGCAAATCTCGCCGAAAGCGCGGGTCTTTGTCGATTATCTGAGCCAGCATCTGTTTCCGGATTCCGCCGCGGCGGTGCGCGAGGGCGCTGCAGCACGCGATTGAAGTGAAGGGCTTCGCGTCTCGCCCCTCGCTTTGCCCTCCGCACTAAAAAGCTGGCGCGCCCGACATCGAGCCGAACACGCTGGCCATTCCGACTCATCGCTTCAATCATCCCGACGCTTACGCATCCACCGTTTCTTCCTCATAAAACGGATAGTCGGTGTAACCGTCTTCCGTGCCGCCGAAGAACGTCGGCCGGTCATACGCGTTAAGCGGCAAGTTGCGCTGCAGGCGTTCCGGCAGATCCGGGTTCGCGATGAAGTCGCGGCCGAAGGCGACGAGGTCCGCATCGCCATCGGCCAGAATCGCTTGCGCCGACTCGCCCTTGAAACCGCCTGCCGCGATGATCGTCCCAGGATACTGTTTGCGGATCGTCCGCGCCGCGACTGGGTTCGGATCGCGGCTTTCATCTTCGATGTTGCCCGCGATACGCGGCTCGATCAGATGCAGATAAGCGAGATCGAGTTTCGCGAGTTGCGCCGCGACATAGGTGAACAGGCCGACCGGGTCGCTATCCGACATATCGCCCCACGATCCGCTCGGCCCGAGGCGCACGGCGACCCGATTACTGCCCCACACCGAAATCACCGCACGGGTCGCTTCCATCAACAGGCGGGCGCGATTTTCGAACGAGCCGCCATACGCATCCGTGCGCTTGTTGCTGCCGTCCTGAAGAAACTGATCGAACAGATAGCCGTTCGCGCCATGCAACTCGACGCCGTCGAAGCCCGCCTTCATACCTCGTTCGGCCGCCGTCCGGAAGCTCTCGACCAGTACGGCGATCTCGTCAATCGCGAGCGCGCGGTTCGGCGTGTTCGGAATCCAGCCGGCCCGCGTATAAGCGACGCCACCATGCGGCACTTCGGACGGTCCCACCGGTTGACGTCCATCGGGCTGCAACTCGGCATTCGACTGACGCCCCGCGTGATAGAGCTGCAGGAAGATCCTGCCGCCCTTCGCATGCACTGCGTCGGTGACTTCGCGCCAGCCGGCGATCTGACTGTCGTCGTAGAGGCCGGGAGCGCCGAGATAGCCGTTGCCGTCGGCGGCGGCAATGGTCGCTTCGCCGATCAGCAATGCGCCGGCCGAGGTGCGCTGCGCGTAGTACTCGGCCATCAGACGGCCGGGCCGCGCGTCTTCTTCGGCGCGCATCCGCGTCAACGGTGCGAGCACGACGCGGTGCGCGAATTCATAAGGCCCGACTTTGACCGGGGTAAACAGCTTGCTCATGATGTTCTCTCGAAAGTGATCCGTGAATGATTGCCACCAAACGCTCAATGCGTTGTCCTGCGCTGGATGACAATCTATAGGCGCACCCCGGGTAAAAAAACGGGCCGCGCTTCCGAATACTTCGGACCGGGCAGTCCGCAATGCGCTGGAAGCTTGCGCGTGCGGGGCTGCACGGCGGCCCGTCGATTGTTTGGATTGCACGGCAACTGTGTTTCACCGATGAGGCCCGACGAACGACATCATGCGTAACGGGTTCGCAGAGGCCATGCGCGCCGCGCAAGGACGCCAGAGGCGATTGACCCCTATACGGGTTCGGTGATTCAATCAGCGGGGCGCGCGGGGATCGCCGCCGCCGTCATTTCGATTTTCAGATCCAGGTCACCCACGACACCCGGCATCTGAATCTGCAACGCCACCGCTTGAAAACGAAGGATCAAGGCAAGCAGCACGCCACCTGAGGAGCGACAAGCATGAGCGCATCGAAACCCGCAGCTCAACCCGGCGCAGGTCCCGCCCCAACTCAACGCGGCGTGCCGATCGGTCTGATCGCGAGCGTCGTCGCGATGATCGTCGTTCTGCTGCTGCCGCTGCCCGCCACGCTGCCGCCAGCCGGGCACCGCATGCTCGCCATTCTCGCGTTCGCCGTGGTCGTCTGGTTGACCGAAGCCGTCTCGTACGAGGCCAGCGCGATCATCATCACTTCGCTGATTGCGTTTCTGATCGGCACCGCGCCGACCATCAAGGACCCGAGCGTGCTGTACGGCACGTCGGCCGGCATCAGCATGGGACTCGCCGGCTTTTCGAACTCGGCGCTCGCGCTCGTGACCGGCGCCCTCTTCATCTCCGCCGCGATGACGATCACCGGCCTCGACAAGCGCATCGCGCTCGTCACGCTGTCGTTGATCGGCACCACCACGCGGCGCATCCTGATCGGTTCGATCGCGGTGACGATCGTTCTGTCGCTGGTGGTGCCGAGCGCCACCGCGCGCAGCGCCTGCGTCGTGCCGATCATGATCGGCGTGATCTCGGCGTTCGACGTCGGCAAGCGCTCGAATATCGCGGCCGGCATCATGATCGTGGTCGCCCAGGGCACCAGCATCTGGAACGTCGGCATCCTGACGGCCGCCGCGCAGAATCTGCTGACGGTCGGCTTCATGGACAAGATGCTCGGCGCGCGAGTGACGTGGCTCGACTGGCTGATCGCCGGCGCGCCGTGGGCGATCATCATGTCGGCCGCGCTGCTCGTCATCGTGCTGAAGATGCTGCCGCCCGAGACCGACAGCATCGCCGGCGGCAAGGAAGCGGTCGCGAACTCGCTGCGCGAACTCGGTCCGATGACCGGTCCGCAAAAGCGCCTGCTCGGCGTCGCGATCGGGCTACTGTTCTTCTGGGCGACCGAAGGCAAGCTGCATCCGTTCGACACCACCTCCGTCACTTACGTGGGCCTCGTGATCCTGATGCTGCCGCGCGTCGGCGTGATGGACTGGAAAACGGTGCAGAGCCGCATTCCGTGGGGCACGGTGATCGTCTTCGGGGTCGGCATCAGTCTCGGCACGGCCCTGCTCACGACGACCGCCGGCCAGTGGCTCGGCGACCTGGTCGCGCATCACACCGGCCTCGATCAGGCGAGCGCGTTCACCGCGTTCGCGATTCTGTCGGCTTTCCTGATCGTCATTCATCTGGGGTTCGCGAGCGCCACCGCGTTGACTTCCGCGATGCTGCCGATTCTGATCGCCGTGCTGCAGTCCATGCAGGGCGAGTTCAGCCGGCTCGGCATGACGATGCTGCTGGGCTACGTGGTCAGCTTCGGCTTCGTGCTGCCGATCAACGCGCCGCAAAACATGGTGTGCCTCGCCACGGACACGTTCACCGCGCGCCAGTTCGCGCGCGTCGGCATCGTGCTGACGATTTTCGGGTATCTGCTGCTTCTGCTGTTCGCGGCGACGTGGTGGCGATGGCTGGGGTGGGTGTGAAACGGCGGGCGCGTTGAATGACGACGCGTCCGTGCGGCCGCCTCTTCAACTCAGCGAATAACCCGCCGCTGTAGCATGCGCAAAAACTCGTGGACCGATCGATTTTCGCCGCCACAGTGGCAACTTCATAAATCCACACGCAACGGGGATAGCGATGGCACCCTCGATGGTCCGACACGACGACCACCTCGAACATTTCGAAGCCCATGGCGCGGCCCCGCTTCCCTCGTCGAACGAAAGCGGCCACGTAGAGCACGACGGCGCGCGAATCTGGTACGCGGCATACGGCGCCGGGGCGCCCGTGATCCTGCTGCATGGCGGCCTGGGGCATAGCGGCAACTGGGGTTATCAGATTCCGGCGCTGGTGGAGGCCGGTCATCGCGTGGTGGTCATCGACAGCCGGGGCCACGGCCGCAGCACGCGTGACGCGCGGCCCTACCGGTATGAGCTGATGGCATCCGATGTACTGGCCGTGATGGACACCTTGCATCTGGACAAGGCGGCGATGGTCGGCTGGAGCGACGGCGCCTGCGTCGCGTTGATACTCGCCAGCATCGCGCCCGAGCGCGTCGCGGGCGTGTTCTTCTTCGCCTGCAATATGAACCCCAGCGGCACGAAGCCGTTTGTGCCGACGCCGGTGATCGACCGGTGCTTCGGCCGGCATGCCAAGGACTACGCGCAATTGTCGGCGACGCCGGACGACTTCGACGCGTTTGTCGGCGCCGTCAGCGAAATGATGAGAACGCAGCCCAACTACACGGCGCAGCAGTTGGCTCAGATCCGCGTGCCGGTTGCGATCGTGCAAAGCGAGCACGACGAGTTCATCAAGCCTGAACACGCCGACCACCTCGCCCGCAACATTCCCGGCGCGGAGCTGATCGTGCTGCCTGGCGTGAGCCATTTCGCCCCGCTGCAAAGGCCGGCGCAATTCAATCGCGTGGTGCTCGCGTTCCTCCGCCGGCTGCTTTCCTGAAGCGGAATAACACACCCGCGAGCCGCTTTGCCCCCGGCCGACGCGCAATGTATCTCGCCGCCCCAAATTTCACGATACGAAACGAGGCGTTGCTTCGTAAAAATTTGTGGTGCGTGGCACAAATGCGGCATTTCGCAATGCCGCCCCCCGTTGCACATCGCAAAATTAATCGCTCAAGTCTTTATTTTTAAACGATATTTTTTGTCATGCCGAAGTGTTTCCTTGCCACTTGCGGCGCCATTCACTGACGTAGACTCTTTTACAAGAGCAGCGGCTTCAGGCGGTCGAGCTGGATGGGTCAGAAAAGATGCAGTCTGCCCAGTAGTCAAATCGACGCACGAAGCCACTCAGGCACCGCGGTTTTTAATTGGCAATTGGGAGATAAAAAATGAAAGGCTTTCGCTTTAGTTCGACCCAGGGAGCGTTCTATATTCTGCCGGGCCAGGATGGCTGGGAGGCAACCTACGGCAACGATACGCTCGGTGAATTTTCCACCCCGCAACAGGCGGCCGACGACCTCGCGCGCGGCTTGACCTGCCCGCATCTGTCCGAAAGCGACGACACGTCCACGCTCGAAATTCCAGAGAAACTGGCCGATTGGGAAATCGTTCACGTGTGATGGCGGGCATGACCGCTGGCCACGTGGAAGTAGAAACGACGATGGCGCTCTTGAGCGCCATCGTCGTGCTTACTGCTTATTTAGTGCGTACTTTGCTGCATACGCGGGTACTTCAAGCAACTCCGACTTAAGCAACCGAGTCCACGATCTTGTTCAGCGTCGCGCTCGGGCGCATTGCCTGGCTCGTCAGTTCGACATTCGGACGATAGTAGCCGCCAATGTTCACCGGCTTGCCCTGCGCCGCACCCAGTTCTTCGACGATCTTCGCTTCGTTGTCGGCCATCGCCTTCGCGACGCCGGCGAACTGCGCCTGCAGCGCTGCGTCTTCGGTTTGCGCGGCCAATGCTTCCGCCCAGTACATCGCGAGGTAGAAGTGGCTGCCGCGGTTGTCGATACCACCAACCTTGCGCGCCGGCGATTTGTCGTTGTCGAGGAACTTGCCGGTGGCCTGGTCCAGCGTCTTGGCCAGAACCTGCGCCTTCGGGTTGTGGTACGCATTGCTCAGATGTTCGAGCGACGCGGCCAGCGCCAGGAATTCACCCAGCGAGTCCCAACGCAGGAAACCTTCTTCGACCAGTTGCTGAACGTGCTTCGGTGCCGAACCGCCGGCGCCCGTTTCGAACATGCCGCCACCTGCCATCAGCGGGACGATCGACAGCATCTTCGCGCTAGTGCCCAGTTCCATGATCGGGAACAGGTCGGTCAGGTAGTCGCGCAGCACGTTGCCGGTGACCGAGATGGTGTCCTTGCCGGCGCGGATACGCTCGACCGAGAACTTCGTCGCTTCGACCGGCGTCATGATGCGAATGTCCAGACCGCTGGTGTCGTGGTCCCTCAGGTACTGCTCGACCTTCTTGATGATCTGCGCGTCGTGTGCACGAGCCGCATCCAGCCAGAAAACGGCCGGCGTGTTGCTGGCGCGGGCGCGGTTGACCGCCAGCTTGACCCAGTCCTGCACCGGCGCGTCCTTGGTCTGGCACATGCGCCAGATATCGCCCGCTTCCACCGGCTGTTCGATCAGCACCGTGCCGGCTGCGTCGGTCACGCGGACCACGCCGTTTGCCGGGATCTGGAACGTCTTGTCGTGTGAGCCGTATTCTTCGGCGGCTTGCGCCATCAGGCCGACGTTAGGCACCGTGCCCATCGTGACCGGGTCGAACGCACCGTGCTTCTTGCAGTCTTCGATCACCGCCTGATAGACATCCGCGTAGCAGCGGTCCGGAATCACGGCCTTGGCGTCGTGCAGCGCGCCGTCCGCGCCCCACATCTTGCCCGACTCGCGAATCATCGCCGGCATCGACGCGTCGACGATCACGTCGCTCGGCACGTGCAGGCTGGTGATGCCCTTGTCCGAATTGACCATTGCCAGTTGCGGGCGCTGCTCGTATTGCGCCTTGATGTCGGCTTCGATCGCCGCGACCGTTTCGGCCGGCAGGTCCTTCAGGCGCGCGTACAGGTCGCCGATGCCGTTGTTCGGGTTGAAGCCGACCTTCGCCAGCGCTTCGGCGTGCTTGCTCAGCACGTCTTTGTAGAACACCGACACCACGTGACCGAAGATGATCGGATCCGACACCTTCATCATCGTGGCCTTCAGGTGCACCGAGAACAGCACGCCCTTGCTCTTCGCATCGGCGATTTCCGCGTCGATGAAGCTGCGCAGCGCGTTCTTGCTCAGCACCGACGCGTCGACGATCTCGCCTGCCTGCACGGCCGTCTTTTCCTTCAGGACCGTCTTCGTGCCGTCGGCGGCCGTCAGTTCGATCTTCAGGTTGCCGGCTGCCGCGATCAGCGCCGACTTCTCGCTACCGTAGAAATCGCCGCCGCTCATGTGCGAGACGTGCGACTTCGAGTCCGCGCTCCACGCGCCCATCTTGTGCGGGTGCTTGCGTGCGTAGTTTTTCACGGACAGCGGCGCGCGGCGGTCCGAATTGCCTTCGCGCAGCACCGGATTGACCGCACTGCCCTTGATCTTGTCGTAGCGGGCCTTGACGTCTTTTTCTGCGTCGGTGGTCGCGACGTCCGGGTAGGCCGGCAGCTTGTAGCCCTGGTCGCGCAATTCCGTGATCGCGGCCTTCAACTGCGGCACGGAAGCGCTGATGTTCGGCAGCTTGACGATGTTCGCTTCCGGACGCGTGGTGAGTCCACCGAGTTCCGCCAGGTCGTCGGAGCCCTTCTGTTCCGCGCTCAGGTAGTCCGGGAATGCAGCAATGATCCGGCCGGCGAGCGAGATATCGCGCGTTTCAACGATCACGTCGGACGAGCGCGTGAACGCCTTGACGATCGGCAGCAGCGAGTAAGTCGCTAGAGCAGGCGCTTCGTCGGTCAGGGTGTAGATGATCTTCGGCGGTGTGGACATGTTCGATGCTTTGCTAAATGAAGTGATAGACAGAGCGTTGGTAGCGCTGAGCCAGCGAAATTGCGACGAAGCAGCAAAAACGCAGCGCAACCTACGGCACTACTTTTTACGGCCCGACCGTGAGTATATGCGTGTTTTGCTCGATTCGCTGCTAAACAAACAGGTCCGGGAACCGCACTCAAGAGGGTCGAGCCCCGCCAGATAAGGCTTTCACGCTAATCATAGCTGTCTTAAGACAGATGTCTTATAGATGACTTACCGCATCGGAATATTTGTAAATGCGAATCATATGCATTACTATTCGTGCGCAGTCGAAGTTTGGACCATCTGTTTAACAACCACTCGCTCGAACCGATGCCGCTATGCCCAGCCTTGGCGCGCAGCGGCGCCACCCTGCCTAACTCAAACAAACATGCAGAAATCCTTTGTCGCCGGCCGTCCGGCGTTTGCTCCCGCTCCACGCCGCATTCCTTCGCTGCTGAGCGCGGGGCTTTTCGTCAGTGTGGGTTTGTCGCTTTCCACATTGTCATCGCCGGGGTGGGCGCAGGCCACGGCCAGCGACGCCGCCGCCACGCTGCCGGCCGTGAGCGTGTCGGCGTCGAAAGACACGACCGTGGCGCAGGCCGATGCCATCAGCGCCGGCGCGCTGGGTTCGCGCAAGCAGGTGGATACGCCGTTTTCGACGCATGTGGTGACGAGCGAGGAAGCGCAGGATCTGTTCGCGACGACCGCCAACGATCTGTTCAAATACGATCCGGCCGTGACGGTCAGCAGCGAAAACTCAGTCAGCGAGAACTCGATGTTCAACGTGCGCGGCATGCCGATCGACACGCTGAACAGCATCAAGGTAGACGGCCAAACCTTCCCGTTGTGGGACACCGACCTGTCGCTCGAACCGTTCGAGCAGGTTGAATTGCTCAAGGGCCTGTCCGGTTTCATGTACGGCTTCGGCTCGCCCGGCGGCATCGTCAATTATGTGTTGAAGCGCCCCACTGACGATCCGTACCGCAGCTTCACGCTCGGCTACAAGTCGGCCAGCGTGTTCAGCCAGGCGGTCGACCTGGGTGGCCGCTTCGGCAACGACAACCGTTTCGGCTATCGCCTGAATCTCGCCAACGAATACGGCAACACCGCCGAGGAAAACGGGCACGTGAGCCGCCAGGTCGCGTCACTCGCGTTCGACTTCCGCATTACGCCGGATCTCGTGCTGAGCGCCGACGCGTTCTACCAGAAGCGCAAAACCGAAGGCACGCTATTCGGCCTGATGTTCGCGGGCGGCATTCCCGACGCGAGCAAGGTCAGCGGCGAGCTGACGCAACCGCAGAACTACTATCAGACCGAGATGGCCTCGTTCGGCGCGGGTCTCGATTACCGTCTGAACGAAAACTGGCACGCGAGCCTGAAGTACCGTTTCGCCAAGGAGAACCGCACCAACTCGGACAGCTTCCTGTATGTGTTCGACGACGCGGGCAACTACTCGAACACGCTCTATGCGGCGATGACGCGTTACTTCTACCAGAACCTCGACGCGATGGTGCAGGGCAAATTCAACACCGGCAGCATCAAGCACGATGTGGTGCTCGGCGTGGGCTACCAGACGCAGACCAGCGAGTACAGCAACAGCGTAGGTTGGAACGACGGCTACTTCCTCGGCTACGGCAATCTGTACAACACCACGCTGTTGACCAACGACGAAGTCAGTATCGGCTCGAACCTCTACCGCGAGCAGCGCACCACGCAGGCCGCCGCGTATGCGAGCGACACGGTGCAGTTCACGTCGCGCTTGTCGGCGCTCGTCGGCGTGCGTTACACGCAATTCCGCGAGCATGTGTACGCCCCGAGCGGCGCGGTGACGTCGCAATACAGCGCGGACCCGGTCACGCCGACCTTCGCGCTGATGTTCAAGACCGATCCATATTCCACCTTGTACGCAAGCTACGTCGAGTCACTGGAACAGGGCGGCTCGGCATCGAACACCAACCTCAACTATCCGGCGACCTACGGCCCGCTTCGCAGCAAGCAGTACGAACTGGGCTTCAAGTCCGACCACGCCAGGTGGGGCGCCAACCTTGCGCTGTTCCGCGTCGACCAAGGCTACTACTACACGAACTCCGCGAACATCTTCGTGCAGGACGGCACGAAGCGCTTCACCGGCGTCGATGCGAGCGGCTGGCTCGCGCTGACCAGCGAATGGCGGGTGATGGGCGGCGTGATGTGGCTCGACACGAAGGCCGTCGACATCGACGATCCGAGCGTCGAAGGCAAGCGCATTTACGGCGCGCCGCGCTTTACCGTGACGGGCCGTATCGAATACAACCCGGCGTATCTGCGTCCGTTGACGCTGGCGTTCGGCGGCAAGTACGTGAGCGACCAGGCAGTCAACGCGAGCAACACGCAGTTCGTGCCGGCCTATGCCACGTTCGACCTGAGCGGCCGGTACGAAACAAAGATCGCGGGCAAGGACGTCACGTACCGCGCGGGGATCAACAACCTGTTCAACCGCCGCTACTGGACCACCGCGTGGGGCTATTACGTGTCGCCGTCGCCGACGCGCACCGCGGTGGCCAGCGCTACTTTGCAATTCTAAGTATCACGAGTATCACGTGAACGAGGGGCGCCCCGATCGGGCGCCTCGATCATCGCGGGTATCTCCGCCACCAGCGCATCGATCGCGCAGCGCGTTTTCAACGCGAGATAACGGCTCTTCGGCCACATCACGTGGATCTCCTGCGAAGGCCGGAAACAATTGTCCATCACCGTCACCAGCTCGCCGCTTTGCGCATAACGCGCCAGCAGCCAGCTCGGCAACCACGCGAGGCCGAAGCCGGCGAGCGCGGCATCGAGAATGCCCTGCATGTCGTCGAAACCGAGCTGCGGCTCGACGTGCGCGCGCCGGATCTGCCCGTCGGCGTCGACCACGTCCCAAGGCTGCGCGGTCCCGGCGCGCAAGTAGGCGATCACCGTGTGTCCGCGCAATTCATCGACGTTGCGCGGCGTGCCATGCCGCTTCAGATACGCGGGCGCCGCGCCGATACTCGCGTGCTGCACGCCGAGCTTGCGCGCGGCGAGACTCGTACTGTCGGCGAGCGGCCCCACCCGCACGACGAGATCGAAACCCTCTTCCACCACGTCCACGAAGCGGTCGCTGATCGAAATGTCGATCTTCAATTGCGGATGCTTGCGCGCTAGCCCGAGCAGCACCGGCGCCACGCAATGATGACCGAACGCTTGCGGCACGCTGACCCGCAAACGCCCTTTGGGCTCGCGCCGTCCTGAGTCCAGATCGGCTTCCGCGGCTTCCAGTTCGGCAAGCGCGCGCACGCAGCGGTCGTAATAGGCTTGCCCGTCTTCGGTGAGACTCTGGCTGCGCGTCGTGCGATTGATGAGCCGCACGCCGAGCCGCTTTTCTAGCCGCACGATCACTTTACCGACCGCCGAGCGCGTGAGGTTCATGCGTTCGGCCGCCAGTGCGAAGCTGCCGGTTTCGACGACGCGCACGAACGTCGTCACACCATCCAGGATGTCGCTCATATTTCGGCCAATTGGTTCCAAAACGGACACATTCTCGGGATTTTCATGTGTCAATCGGGACGTACATTCCCTCTATATTACCCATTCCAGGAAGGCAAGCCGATCGACAACCGAGGTGAACATCCATGTCCAGTCATCCCGATGCGCCGTCGCGGCGCGAGCAACGTGAACGGCCCGAAGTAACGACCGCCGCGGGAAAACGCGCTGGAACCCCGCGCGAATCGCGCCCCGCGCGAACCATCAAGAATGAAGCCGCTGCTCAGCCGACGCGCGCTGTCGCAAACCGCAAAAACACTCTGGCGCTGGGCGCTGTATGCCTCGCGTCGCTGATGTTCGGGCTGGAAATCTCCAGCGTGCCGGTGATCCTGCCCACGCTCGAACGCGTGCTGCACGGCGACTTCAACGGCATGCAGTGGATCATGAACGCGTACACGCTCGCGGTGACCACCGTGCTGATGGCGACCGGCACGCTGGCGGACCGCTTTGGCCGCCGCCGGATCTTTGTGATCGGCATTGCGCTGTTCGGCATCACGTCGCTGATCTGCGGACTCGCGCAGAGCGTGCCAATGTTGATCGCCGCGAGGCTCTTGCAAGGCGCGAGCGGTGGCGCGATGCTCATCTGTCAGGTGGCCGTGCTCTCGCATCAGTTCAGCGACGGCCCCGAGCGCGCCCGCGCATTCAGCGCATGGGGCATCATTTTCGGCATCGGTCTGGGATTTGGGCCGATTATCGGCGGGACGATCGTCGCGGTATCGAGTTGGCAATGGGTGTTTTGGGTGCACGCGCTGCTCGCCGTCGCCACGTTGACACTCGTGTTCGGCGGTGTGCTGGAATCGCGCGATCCGCATGCGCATACGCTCGACGTCGCCGGCATCGTCACGCTTTCGCTGGCTGTGTTCGGCCTCGTGTACTTCATTACGCAGGTCTCGGCGCTCGGCTTCGCGAATCCTCGCTCGCTCTCAATCATCACGGCGACGGCGCTCGCATTCTTCGCCTTTCTCTACGCGGAGAAGCGCAGCGCCCGCCCGATGTTCGATTTTTCAGTGTTCAGGATTCCGCGGTTTTCAGGCGCGCTGATGGGTTCGGCGGGAATGAACTTCAGCTTCTGGCCGTTCATGATTTATCTGCCGGTCTATTTCCAGATCGGCCTCGGCTACGACAGCGTCAGCGCGGGCCTCGCGCTGCTCGCCTACACGTTGCCGACGCTGTTGTTTCCGCCGCTCGGCGAACGCCTCGCGTTGCGCTACGGTTCGGGAATCGCGATACCCGCGGGCTTGTTCACGATCGGTCTAGGCTTCATGCTGATGAGATTCGGCAGCGGCGCCGCGCATCCCGGCGTCTTGACCATGCTGCCCGGTTGTTTGATCGCGGGCGCGGGCCTCGGCCTCACGAACACGCCCGTCACCAATACGACGACCGCTGCGGTTCCCACGCAGCGCGCGGGCATGGCGTCCGGCATCGACATGAGCGCTCGCATGATTACGCTCGCGATCAACATTGCGTTGATGGGGGCGATCCTCGTCGGCGGGATTCTGTTCGATTTGAAGAAGAGCCTGCCGACGACGCTCGATACGACGGCGCTCGGCCGGCTGGCGCAGAAAATCGCATCAGGGGATGTCGAGGCGATAAGCGTTGCAATGCCGTCGCTAGCACGGATCGATCCCACTGGAAGCATCGTGCATGCAGCGTTGATGCGGGGATTCGGCTGGGTGATGCTGTATGGAGGAGTCGGCGTATGGTTGCTCGCCGCGCTCAGCTTCGCGATCTCGGGCAGCGCGTCGAGACGGTTGAATAAAACGCCAATGCCGCCTGCCGCGCAACGGGCCGCTCGTTGCGACTCATGCTAACGCGCAGGCGCCCGGCAAGCCGCATCGAAGGCCCGCTGGGCGCCGCATCAAAACCGCTTACTTATTTTAGTTCGCCAGAAACTCAACCACCATCCGGTTGAACTTCTCAGCGTGCTCCCACTGCGCCCAGTGGCCGCAGCGGCTGAAGATATGCATGTCCGCGTTCTGCATCCCGGCAACCATGCGCAGGCCCACGTCCATCGGCACGAAGCGGTCGTCGCGTCCCCAGATCACCAGCGTTTTCGCGGAGACTTCGCCAAGGCGCGGACCGACGTCGTTGAACTGCTTCGGGTTAGCCGCGAGGCTCGCGACGAAATTCTCCAGGTGATCGCGGCGCGCGAGAATATTGTCGAGCCGTGCCTTCATCAGATCTTCGGTCAGCGCCTTCGCGTCGAACACGAAGATGTTCATCATGCGCTGCAGGTTCTCGATCGTCGGTTCCTTGTAGACCCCTTGCAGCAGCTTGATGCCTTCCGTCGGCATCGGCACGAACTGGCTGGGGCCGCCGGTGCCGCCGCCCATCAGCACGAGCTTACCGACACGCTTGGGTTCGGCCAGCGCGAACGCCACCGCGCTATGCCCGCCCATCGAGTTGCCGATGAGATGCGCCCGCTCGATCGAGAGCGCGTCGAGCAGACTCTTCAACGAACGCGCGTTGAGTTCGGAGCGCGAGCCCTTGCACACGATCGGATCGCTCTTGCCCCAGCCGAAGCAGTCCATCAGGATGACCCGATAGCCCGCCGCGACGAGCGGCTCGATATTGCGATTGAAATTCGCCCAGCCGGTCGCGCCGGGGCCCGAGCCGTGCAGCATCACCACCGTTTCTGCGCCCTGCCCCGCGTCGTTGTAGTGGAGCTGCATGTCGCGCCCATCTTCCGTGATGCGGACGAATCGGCTGGTCGACGTTTCGGTGAATGCCTGTGCTTGTACTTGTGAGCTCATGTTGAATCCCTTTCCTTCACGAATTGAGTGAGCGCGGACCGCCGTTGTCGACAAGCCCGCATGGTTTGGCGGTTGGCGGATCTACTGCACGGCCGCCGCGGTATAACGGGACTCTGACTTGCTGACCACGAGCCACGCCGCAATGGCCGCGATCGCGATCAATGGAATGCTCGCGCTCAGCAGCACGGACGCGCCTTGACCAATGGCGAGCAACTGTCCCGCGATCAAAGGCCCGAGAATCGAGCCCACGCGCCCCACTGCAACGGCGGCGCCCACGCCCGTGCCGCGCACTTCCGTCGGGTAGAGGCTGCTGGCGAGCGCGTACAACACCGACTGCCCGCCGACCAGAAACAGCCCCGCCAGCAAGCCGCCCCACGCCATCGACGCGCCACCGCTCGCGCCCACCAGCGCAGCCAGTGCGACGACGATACCCAGATACATGCCGCCGACCGTGCGACGCCGGCCGATCCGGTCCATCAGGCTGGCAATCGCAATGGCGCCAATGCCGCCGCCGATGTTGAACATCATTTGCACCACGCCCGACTGCACGCGCGTCAGCCCTCGGCTCAACACCAGAGAAGGCAGCCAGTTGATGAGGAAGTACAGCACGATCAGCGTCCCCAGGTAGCTGATCCACAACGCGATGGTGGTCGGGCCGCGCCCCTCTTGCCACAACGCGCGCCCCACGCTGGTGGACGGCTTGCGCGAAGCATTGCCGGACGAGCGCGTCGCCACGAACTGCGCCGACTCGCGCAGGAACAACGCGAGCAACGGCAGCACCAGAAGCGGACCGACACCGCCGACATAAAAGATATGCCGCCAGCCTTCATCGCCCGGACTGACGATGCCGATGACCGCCGCCAGCGCCGCACCGAACGGCATGCCGCAATACATCGCGCCCACCGCCGTGTTGCGCTGATGAGGCTTCGCAGCCTCCGAGCACAACGCGATCAGGTTCGGCATCGCCGCGCCGAGGCCGAGCCCCGTGAGGAAGCGCGCTGCCAGCAGGCTGTTGAGGTCCCACACTTGCGTGGTCGCAATCGAAAAGATGCCGAACAGCGCGACCGACAGCATCAGCACACGCTTGCGTCCCAGCTTGTCGGCGAGACGTCCGCCGATCGCCGCGCCGGGCAACAGCCCTAGCGCGCCGATGCTGAATGCCCAGCCCATCTGCGCCACCGCCAGATGAAATTCGCGCGCCATGCGCGGCGCGGCGATGCCGGTCGATTGCAGGTCCAGCCCTTCCAGTAACGCGACGATGAGGCACAGCCCGATGGTCAAGGCGCCACTTTCCGACGTATTCGTTGATTGCCGCATAAAAGTCTCCAATATTGAATCAGCATCGCTCTTGCGGCGATATGGCTGAGGGGTATCGACACTGCACGGAGCGCACGCGGCGCAGCCGTGCATCGTCGGTCAGGTCATCAAGCGCCGACTTCCTTCGCGGACGCGCGCGTCAAGTCCAGCGCGACGTCGACGATCATGTCTTCCTGGCCGCCGACCATGCGGCGCTTGCCCAACTCGACCAGGATGTCGACGGTCTTGAGGCCGTACTTCTTCGCGGCCACTTCCGCGTGGCGCAGGAAGCTCGAATACACGCCGGCATAGCCGAGCGCCAGCGTCTCGCGATCGACGCGCACCGGACGGTCCTGCAATGGACGCACGATGTCGTCGGCGGCGTCCATCAGCGTGTACAGATCCGTGCCGTGATTCCAGCCCGCGCGTTCCGCTGCGGCGATGAACACTTCGAGCGGCGCATTGCCCGCACCCGCGCCCATGCCGGCGAGACTCGCATCGACGCGGTCGCAGCCCTCTTCCACCGCGACCATCGAATTCGCCACGCCCAGCGACAGATTGTGGTGCGCGTGCATGCCCGTCTGCGTCTCGGGCTTGAGCACAGCCTTCAATGCGCGAAAACGTGCGCGCACGTCGTTCATCGTTAGCGCGCCGCCCGAGTCGACCACGTAGATGCAGGTGGCGCCGTAGCTTTCCATCTTCAACGCTTGAACCGCGAGGTTTTCCGGCGTGGTCATGTGACTCATCATCAGGAAGCCGACCGTGTCCATGCCGAGTTCGCGCGCATATTCGATGTGCTGCTTCGAAATGTCCGCCTCGGTGCAATGGGTCGCGACGCGAACGATGCGCGCGCCCGCCTGGTACGCCGCCTTCAGATCGTGGATCGTGCCGATGCCGGGCAGCAGCAATGTCGCGATCTGCGCGTGCTTGACCACGTCGGCCACCGCCTCGATCCATTCGAGGTCGCTATGCGCGCCGAAGCCGTAATTGAAGCTCGAACCTTGCAGCCCGTCACCGTGCGCCACTTCGATGCTGTCGACCTTTGCCCTGTCCAGTGCGCGTGCGATGTCCTGCACGTTCTGGATCGAGTACTGATGACGGATTGCGTGGCTGCCGTCGCGCAGCGTCACGTCGGAGATATACAGCTTCTTGTCCATGCGAAAGTCTCCTTATGCCTGCACGAGCGATTGCGCCATGCGCTCGGCGGTGGCGAGCGCGGCCGAAGTCATGATGTCGAGATTGCCCGCGTAGGCAGGCAGATAATGCGCGGCGCCTTCCACCTCGATGAACACCGAGGTTTTCAAACCGTTGAACTTGCCGAGGCCCGGAATGTTCAGCGGCGCGGCGGCGCTGATTTCATCGAACTGCACCTTCTGCTTGAGACGGTAGCCCGGCACGTACGCATGCACGGCGGCGGCCATCGCTTCGATCGACGCTTCAATCTTCGCGCGATCGGCGGCTTCGGAAAGCACGTAGACGGTGTCGCGCATCATTACCGGCGGCTCGGCCGGATTGAGCACGATGATCGCCTTGCCCTTCGCCGCGCCGCCCACCACTTCAATCGCCTTCGAGGTGGTCTCGGTGAACTCGTCGATGTTCGCGCGCGTGCCCGGACCCGCCGACTTGCTGCTGATCGCCGCGACGATTTCCGCGTAGTGCACCTTCGCCACGCGCGACACGGCCGCGACCATCGGAATCGTCGCCTGGCCGCCGCACGTGACCATGTTCACGTTGAGCGCGTCGATCTGGTCGTCGAGGTTGACGACCGGCACGCAGTACGGGCCGATCGCCGCGGGCGTCAGGTCGATCAGGCGGATGCCAGGCTTGAGCGCGCGCAGGAACGCGTCGTTCTTCACGTGCGCGCCCGCCGAGGTGGCGTCGAATACGAAGTCGATCTCGTCGAACACCGGCAGACGCGTCAGACCTTCGACGCCTTCGTGCGTGATCGCCACACCGAGGCGCGCGGCGCGCGCGAGGCCGTCCGAGGCCGCGTCGATGCCGACCATCGCCGCCACTTCCAGATGTTTGCCGTGACGCAGGATCTTCATCATCAGATCGGTGCCGATGTTGCCGGAGCCGATGATCGCGGCCTTGAGTTTTTCGCTTGCCATTTCAGTCCTCAATCGAGTGCATGCTTATGCGGAAAAAGTCGCGCGGACGCTGCCGAGACCGTCGATCTGCGCGCTGAAGGTGCCGGGTTGCGTCACCGTGACCATCGGACCGAGTGCGCCGGTCATCAGGACATCACCGGCACGCAAGGGCGTGCCGAGTTGAACCATGCGGTCCGCGAGCCATACGGCGGCGTTCAGCGGATTGCCGAGACACGCGCAGCCGTTGCCGCGCGACAGCACTTCGGTGTCGTCCGAAAGCGTCATCGCGCAGGCGGCGAGATCCACATCGCGCAGCAACACCGGACGGCTGCCGAGTACGAAGCGCGCGCTCGACGCGTTGTCCGCCACCGTATCGACGAAGCGGATATTCCAGCCTTCGATGCGGCTGTCCACCACTTCGATCGCCGCCACCGCGTAAGCTGTCGCGCGAATCAGATCGGCGTAGGTGTGGCGCTCGTGCGTGAGATCGTGTTCGAGCACCAGCGCGATCTCGGCTTCGACCTTCGGCTGGATCAGTTCACCGAGCGGGATCGGCTGGCTGTCGTTGTAGGCCATCGACGCGAACAGCGCGCCGAAGTCCGGTTGATCGACGCCGAGCTGGCGCTGCACCGCTGGCGACGTCAGCCCGATCTTGCGGCCGACGATGCGCTCACCGGCCGCAACGCGCGCCGCGACGTTGACCTGTTGCACCGCGTAGGCGAGCTGGGTGGCATCGGCCGCGTTGTTCAATTCGGAGAAGCGCGCGTCGTCGCGCAACGGCGCGATGGTCCGACGCGTGCGTTCGGATTCGCGCAGTTGCAGGGCCAGCGCTTCGGCATGGTTGAGCGTGTTCATAGCGATTTCCTCGTTTGGTTAGGCGTTGGCGGCGACAGTACGCGCGTGCATTGCGCCGAAGCCCGCAATCCACTCGGGGATCGCCCGGTAGTAGTCGAGCGTCGCTTGATATGGCCCGCATGCGTTCAACGCGCCGAACGCCGCGACCCAGGTGCGAATCTCGTGAGCGGATTTGCCGGCGGCGCGTGTGATCGCGTTATTGGTCAGGCCGTCGAGCGCCGTCAGTTCGCCGTCTTCGAGCAGCTTCAGGAACGCGCGGTCCCACTCGGGATTGAGCGCGTGCAAATGACTGTCACCCGCTGCGAATGCGCGCGCCGCCGCGACCGTGCGCGCCTGGCGCGCCGCCCGCGATTCGGCGGAAGGATTGCGGCCGGCAATCAGCCGCTCGGCGACCTCTTCGCTCGCGCCGGCCAGTTCCGGCACGGGCGGCTCGTGCGAGATGCCGCCCGAACCGATCACCAGCACACGTTTGTTCAGAAGCGCGAGCGCCCGGCCCAGCGCGTCGCCGAGCAGGCGCGCACGGCGGCACGAGGCCATCGGCGGCGCGACCGAGTTGATGAACACGGGAACGACCGGATATCGGTCGAGGCTGCCCGTGAGCAGTTCCAGCGCCTGCGCGCAGCCGTGATCGACCTGCATGCGGTACGACACCGCCACGTCGACGTCGCTCGCCAGCACGGCTTCGGCGAGTGCGAGCGCGGTGTCGGCGGGCACGTCGAGCGGGCCGGCCAGGCTCTTGAAGTCGCCGATCGCGCTGGCCGACGCGCCGATGCAGAACGGCGGCATCACGTCGTAGAAGAAGCCGTTGTAGTGGTCCGGCGCAAATATGACCACCAGTTCGGGATCGAACTCGGCGACGCGCGCGCGCGCCGCTGCGTGAAGCCGCTCGACTTCCGCGACGACTTCCGGTGCCGGGTCGTAATAGCCGGCGAGCGGCGTGTGCGACAGGCATTCGAGTAGCATCGGCATGTCAGGCTCCTGTTGCAACGGCGGCAACGGCCGCGGCGGCGGCGACGCTGTCGCGCGCCGCGATCGGTTCGTTGATATTCGCCGCGACGCTCTGCCGTAGCGCCGTGTTGAGATTCAGCTTGGCGGCAAGCTCGACGATATGCGACGAGACCTGCTGAGGCGTGCACATGCCCGCGACGAAACGATCGGGGCGCACCATCACGACGGATTCCGGCACCCGCGAGAACCAGTCCTTCATGCGGCCATTCACGTCGCCGATGGCGATCACGTCGACCGGCACGTCTTCGTGGAAAGAGAGCTGTGTGTCCGGTTTCGCGATCACGAAACAGCCGCCCAGCCGCTGCCAGATTTCGCGTGCCGCCGGCGACAGGCCGAAGGTCGGATCGGAGCCCCAACCAAGGATCGCAAAGCGGTTGCCGAGCACATCGTCCAGACGCATCACTTCGCCGTTCACCGTGCGCACGCGCGGCTGAATGAACATGCGGCCCACCGGCGAATGGCAGTGCGGATCGCGGCCATACACGAGACGGCCGAGGCGCGATTCGCGCTTCTCGCTCATCAACCCGAGCAGGCGTCCCGGCGCCGAATGACCCGAGCGTTCCAGCACACGCGCGAGCCAGCCATGCTTGCGCTCGCTGCGCGCGAGCAGCACCACGCCGGTTTCGTAGCGCGGCATCGGCTTGAAACGCATTTCGACGAAGTAGCGCTTGACCGCCGGAAACAGATTGAACGTGCGCACGAACGCGTCACGGAACTTGATGCCGAACCGGCTCGTCGGCGCGAAGATGTCGCCGGCCACTTCTGAGAGGTGAATCATCGAGCGGGCATGCGCGCGGCGCTCGGCGGTGTACGTATCGAGCAGCGGGTCGCCGGCGAGACCCTTGACCACCATCGCCAGCTTCCAGCCGAGGTTGCTCGCGTCGCGAATGCCGCTGTTGTAACCCTGGCCCTGCCACACCGGCATGATGTGCGCGGCGTCGCCGGCCAGCAGTACACGGTCCACGCGGAAGCGGCTGGCAAGCCGCGCATTGTGCGTATAGACGCGCTTGCGGATGTAGTCGACCTTCTCCGGATCGGCGACGACCTTGCGGATCAGCGCCGCCATGTTCTCCGGCTTCGACAACTCTTCTTCGGTCTCGCCCGGCATCACCATGAATTCGAAGCGGCGGATGCCGTGCGGCAGCGCAGCCGACACATACGGCCGCTTCGGATCGCAATGCATGTACACGTGCGGTGAGCCGATCGGATCGTTGCGCACATCGACGACGATCCATTGATTCGGCTTCGTGCGTCCTTCGAACGGCACGTCGAGCACGCGTCGCACAAAGCTGTTGCCGCCGTCGGCGCCGACCATGTACGACGCGCGAATCGTGCGGCAGCCGCCTTTGTGGTCCTGCGTTTCGATCGTGACGCCGGTCTGGTCCTGCGTGAATGCGCTGACGCTGTTGCCGAACAACACCTGGACATGCGGGAAGCGGCGCAGACCTTCGTACAGTACGCGGTCGGCAAGCGGTTGAATGAACGCGTTGCGGCGCGACCAGCCGAATTCGTCGGTGCGCGGTTCGATCGACGCGAAGCAATGGCCGGTGTGCGTGACGAAACGCATCCAGTGATCGGGGGTGGTGTGGGGCAACAGCGCGTCGGCGAGGCCGACTGACTGGAACACGCGCAACGCTTCGTCGTCGAGACCGATGGCGCGCGGATAGTCGATAATCTGGTCGAGCTTCTCCACCAGCACGACGCGTACGCCCTGCAAGCCGAGATAGTTGGCGATCATCAAACCAACCGGGCCGGCGCCGATAATCGCCACGTCGGCGGATACGGTCCCGCCGTGACCTTGAGCGGCCACCGGATCAAGAGAGGGGGGCATGCTGTCTCCTTTCTCGCGCGCGGCGCAAGCCGCCGTCGCGTCAGATAACGAACTGGGTCGAAATGATCAGGGAGCGCGGCAAGCGGGAACCGCTCACGGCCGCGGCGAAGAACTCGCCCACGGACCATGGCTTGCGTCTCCATGAATCGTTTTGATTTGTTCGCAGTCTAGGACCACCACCCTGCTCGCTCAACAAATTGTGAAAATTGTGCATAGAATGCACATAGTTGATTTAAAAGGGATTTTCTGGTGACCAAATACGCCAGTGTCAGAGGTCTGTCGCGTGGACTGCAGGTGTTGCAGGCGCTCAATTCGATGGACAGTGGCCGCGCCACGAGCCAGCAGCTCAGCGAACTGACGGGGCTGCATCGCACCACCGTCAGACGGCTGCTCGAAACGCTGATGGAGGAAGGCTTCGTGCGACGCAGCGCGTCGGACGACAGTTTTCGTCTGACGCTCAAGGTGCGTGCATTGAGCGAAGGTTTTACGGACGACGAACGAATCGCGACGATCGCGCCTCCGATCATGGGACGGCTGCTGCAACGCGTTGCATGGCCTTCTGATCTGACCACGCCGGACGGCGACGCGATGATCATCCGCGAGACGACGCATCGCTTCAGCACGTTGTCGTTTCATCGTTCGATGGTCGGCCGCCGCCTGCCGATTCTGCTCACCGCCGCGGGCCGCGCTTACTTCGCGATGTGTTCCGATGGCGAACGCGAGGACATTCTCGACCTGCTGCGCTCGGGCGCGGGCGGCGAAGAACAGAAGGCGCTCGCGTCGAACGACGCGCTCATCCGCAGTATCGTGCGACGAGTCCGGGCGGACGGGTTCGGCTCAAATCACGGCGACTGGGCCGCGCAAAGCAAGATCGGCGCGGTGGCCGTCGCGATCGTGTATGAGCAGCGCGTGCTGGGTAGTTTGAACGTGGTGTTTCTGTCGCGCGCGGTCACGCTTGCGGAAGCCAGGCGGCGATTTGTGCCGGAGCTCCAGACTGCGGCGCGGGAAATGGTCGAGGGGCTGGAGGCGTTGGTGTCTTCGGGTAGCGCGGGGAAAAAAGCGAAGGGACGCGCGAGCGGTGGTGGGGAGTGAATCGGGTTGAGGGTGTGAGTCGGGTCGCCTGGTGGGTTATCGGTTTAGTTGCTTTGTAGCACGACGATGCAACGGCGTTTCGCTCGCACACCGCCTCGCTTGCGCTGACGTTTGATATGCGCTGCTTCCCGTCGACGCACTCGGCCTTACATCACAGCGTGACGCTCTTCAAAAGCTCGCGGAAACGTCACGCTGATATGCACGCCCTTGCCGCCCGCGCCCGGCTTGAGCGAGATCTCGCCGTGATGCGAGTCGGCAATTTCACGCACGATCGCAAGACCCAGGCCGGTCCCTTCGGTATCCGCCGACGCCCGGAAGAACGGTTCGAACACCCGGCTGCGCGACTCGGCTGGAATGCCTGGGCCGTCGTCGAGCACGCTCACGGTGACGCTATCGGCGCCGGCATGCACGGCGACCGTGACGTGGCCGCCGCTGCCGGTGTAGCGAATCGCGTTCTCCGCGAGGTTGGCGATCAGCGCCTGAAGCAGGCCGCGATGCCCGGCCACCGGTGCGGCGCCGTTCAATTCGGCACCAAGATCGATGTCGCGAGCCTGCGCGAGCAGCGCGAGGTCTTCCACGACTTCCATCGCGAGCGGCACGAGGTCGACGATTTCGACCGCGACTTGCGTGTTGTCGACGGCCTCGGCCTGCGCCAGCAACAACAGCTTGTTGGTAAGCCCAACCATCGAACGATTGCTCCGATGCATCGCCGCCAGGGCTTCGTCGAGCGCGGGATTGATGCCGTCCTGTTGACGCGCGAACTGCAACTGCGTGCCGAGCAGCGTGAGCGGCGTGCGCAACTGATGCGCGGCATCGGCGATGAAACGTCGTTGCGCGGCCACCTGCAAGCCGAGCCGCGCGATGCACTGATTGATCGCTTCGACGATGGGCCGCAACTCGGTGTGCAGACGTTCGACGCGAATCGGCTCGAGCTGCATCGGATCGCGGTCGGCGACGTCGTCTTTCACTTTCATCAGCGGCCGCAACTCGAACGTGAGTCCGATGCACACCAGCGCCACCGCCAGCACGATCATCGCGATCTGCCTCACGAGTTGCGGCTGCCACAATTGCCGGGCCATCGCGTCGCGTGAACGCATGGTTTTGCCGACCGTAATCCGCACGCGGCGCGTCGCGCCATTGTCGTACATCAGCCGCACGATTCCGACCGCGCGTACGCGCTGACCGTGCAGCTCGGTGTCGTAGTGGTCGGGCCTGTCGGCAGCTTGCGGCGCACGCGCCGGGAAATCCGGCGTGCCCGCGAGCAGCCGCCCATCGTCGACGCGCACGCTGTAGAACACCTGATCACGATAGGGCGACACGAATATTTCGAGCGCGGCGGGCGGCACATCGACGCGCAAAAAGCCGTCCACCCATTCCACCTCGCCCGCGATCATCCGCGCCGACGAGATCAGCTGATTGTCCTGCACCAGATCCGCCGTGCGCCGCACGTTGTCGTATTCGGCCTTGCCGGTGACAAACACGTATAACGCGAGCGGCACCAGCAGCCACCACAACAGGCGCATCCGCAGGCTATTGGTCATCGTCTTTCTTGCGCAGCAGATAGCCCAGCCCGCGCAGCGTGACGATCGCCGCCGAGCTGCCGTCGAGCTTCTTGCGCAAACGTGAAATGTAGATCTCGACCGCGTCCTCGCTCGGCTCGTCCGCGAGCGTGAAGATCGCGTCGACCAGCGCGGGCTTCGTTACCGTCTTGCCGAGCCGCAGAATCAGCGCTTCGAGCACCGAACGCTCGCGCGGCGTGACGTTCAGCGGCGCGCCTTTCAGCGTGAACTGGCGCGTGTCGATGTCGAACGCGAGATCGCCACACACCACTTCGCTAGCCTTCGACGGCGACTGGCGGCGAATCGCCACCTTGATCCGCGCAACCAGCTCGCGCACTTCGAATGGCTTGACGAGATAATCGTCCGCGCCGGCGCCGAGTAGCTCCACCTTTTCGTCGATCGAGCCGCTCGCGGTCAGAATCAGCACCGGCGTCGCGTCGCCGCGCTGGCGCAACCGGCGCAGCACGTTCTTGCCCGACAGCTTCGGCAGGTTCAGGTCGAGCAGGATCACGTCGTAGTGATTGGTGCGCAGCAGTTGATCGGCCGCGTCGCCGTCCTGCACCGCGTCGAGTGCGAACGCCTCCTGCTCCAGCATCTTCGCGAGCCAGTGGGACAGCGTGGGGTTGTCTTCGATGAGCAGCAGCTTCATGGCGAGCACGGCAAAAGTCAGGCCGTCGATTGTGCCGTAAAACAGGGGGGTTGCGCGCTTCCCGTGTGGTTTGACGCATACGCTCGCGCTGGTGCAGTGGGGGTTTCCACGGAGTCTCGGGTTAACACCCATGATTTGCCCGCGCCGCAGAAAGCTGGCAGAAGGTTTCCAATTTTTATAATCGCCGTCATTCATCCAGAAAGCGCCGCGCGCCATCCCCGCGGCGACCAAACCTAAGGAGACTGCTTCATGCGTACCTTGCGCCAGATTGCCGCCGTGTCAGGTGTTGCGTTCACCCTTGCCGCCGCCTCGGCCGCCGCTCACGCCGAAAAGCTCACGATCATGGTTGGCGGCGCCACCAAGATCATCTATCTGCCGGCCAGGCTCACCGAACAGCTCGGCTACTTCAAGGACGAAGGCCTCGATGTCGAGATCCTCTCCCAGCCGGCCGGCGTCGACGCGGAAAACGAACTGCTCGCGGGCGCGGTGCAAGGCGTGGTGGGCTTCTACGATCACACGATCGACCTGCAAAGCAAAGGCAAGGAAGTTCAGGCGCTGGTGATCTTCGGCCAGGTGCCGGGTGAAGTGGAAATGGTGTCGACCAAGGCGGCCGACTCCTTCAAGAGCATGGCCGACTCGAAGGGCAAAACGCTCGGCGTGACCGGGCTCGGCTCGTCGACGAGCTTCCTCACGCAATACCTCGCGCAGCGCGCGAGCGTGCCCTCCACGCAATACACGCTGCTGCCGGTGGGCGCGGACAACAGCTTCATCGCGGCGATCAAGCAAAACCGCATCGACGCCGGCATGACGACCGAGCCGACCGTCTCGCAACTGCTGAAGACCGGCGACGCCAAGGTGCTGGTCGACATGCGCACGCTGGAAGGCACGCGCGCCGCGCTCGGCGGCACCTATCCGGCTTCGAGCTTCTACGTGCAGCGCGCGTGGGCCGAGTCGCACAAGGACGACGCCGCGAAGCTCTCGCACGCGTTCGCCCGCACGCTGAACTTCATCTCGACGCATAGCGCCGAAGAGATCGCCGCGAAGATGCCGAAGGACTACTACGGCAACAACAAGGACCTGTACGTCGGCGCGCTGAAAGCGTCGCTGCCGATGTTCACGAAGGACGGCAAGATGCCCGCCGACGGCCCGGATACGGTGCTGAAGGTGCTGTCGGCATTCAATCCTTCGGTGAAGGGCAAGCACATCGACCTCGCCAGGACGTACAGCAACGACTATCTGTCGGCGCCGGTGAAGACCGCGGCGAAGTAACGCTCCTTCAACATCAAGAGAAACATCAAGAGAACCGGGAGGCACCAGCCGATGAATCAACCTATGTCACGCGAGACGCCAGCAATCGAGATGCGCAACGTGTCGTGCCGTTTCATTTCTCCGGACGGCAAGGCGACGATCGCGTTGCGCGACTTCAGCATGTCGGTGGCGCGCGGCGAATTCGTCGCGGTGGTCGGCCCGACCGGTTGCGGCAAGTCCACCACGCTCAGCATGATCACGGGACTGCTGAAGCCCACCACCGGCGAAGTGCGCGTGATGGGCGCGCCGGTGGACGGCATCGACCCGCGCATCGGCTTCGTGTTCCAGGCGGACGCCGTGTTTCCGTGGCGCTCGGTGCTCGACAACGTGGCCGCCGGTCCGCTGTATCGCGGCCGTTCGAAGTCGGCCGCGTATGACGAAGCCAACGAATGGCTGCGCCGCGTGGGTCTCGACAAGTTCGGCAAGCACTATCCGCATCAGTTGTCCGGCGGCATGCGCAAGCGCGTCGCGCTCGCGCAGACCTTCATCAACAAGCCGGAGATCCTGTTGATGGACGAGCCCTTCTCGGCGCTCGACATGCAAACGCGCACGTTGATGCAGGACGAACTGCTGCAATTGTGGGCGGGTGTCGGCTCGGTGGTGTTCGTCACGCACGATCTCGAAGAAGCGATTGCGCTTGCCGACCGCGTGTTCGTGCTGACCGCGCGCCCGGCGACGCTGAAGAAGGTGTACGAAATCGACCTGCCGCGTCCGCGCGTCACGTCGGAGGTTCGCTACGACCCGCGTTTCATCGAAATCTCGCGCGACATCTGGCACGACCTGCGCGAAGAAGTGCAGATCGGTTAATCAAGGAACGGCAAACATGTCTACTACCTCTCAACAGATGATGCCGTCAGGCATCGATGCCGCGTCGCTCGCCCAGGTGGAACGCGTCGCGCAAAAACGCATCCGGCAGCGTCATGCGCTGGTGATCACGCTGCGCGTACTCGTGCTGGTGGTCGTGCTCGGCGGATGGGAACTGTCCGCGCGCCTGAAGTGGATCGACCCGTTCTTCTTCTCGATGCCGAGCGCGATCTTCGATCAGATCGTCGACTGGTTCGTGAACGGCACGTCGCAGGGTCCGCTGCTTACGCAGGTGTGGGTCACCCTCGAAGAAACCGGACTCGGCTTCATTATCGGTTCGGTGGCGGGCATCTTCTGCGGCATCGTGCTCGGCCGCAACAAGCTGCTGTCCGATGTGTTCAGCCTCTACATCAAGATCGCCAACTCGATTCCGCGCGTGGTGCTGGGCTCGGTATTCGTGATTGCGCTCGGTCTCGGCATGGCGTCGAAGGTGGCGCTGGCGGTGGTGATGGTGTTCTTCGTCGTGTTCGCCAATGCTTTCCAGGGCGTGCGTGAAGCGGATCGCTACATGATTGCGAATGCGCAGATTCTCGGCGCGTCGCGCCGCCAGGTGACGACGTCGGTGGTGATTCCGTCTGCGCTGAGCTGGATTCTCGCCAGCTTGCACGTGAGCTTCGGCTTTGCGCTGGTCGGTGCGGTGGTCGGCGAGTTTCTCGGCTCCAAGCAAGGTATCGGTCTGTTGATCTCCACCGCGCAGGGCGCGTTCAATGCGAGCGGCGTATTTGCGGCGATGATCGTGCTGGCCGTAGTCGCGTTGGCCGCCGATTATCTGTTGACCGCAATCGAGCACCGTCTGTTGAAGTGGCGGCCTCAAGCGGTTTAAACGGGCCGTGTCTGGCCGTGTAGTTTGGCCATGCATGTCTCAGCCTCGTAGTTCAAAGCCGTTCAGTCCGGGACTGAACGGCATTTTTTTTTGGCTGCTTGGTTGCTTGAATAACTCAGCGCCTGTTTCGTTCTCACATCAGGAAGCGAATGCGGCGTCTAATCGACTCCACTCTTCCTGATCGCGCGTTTTGCTGTTCTCGCGCGACTTTGCTCCGCGTAGTGTCATCCGTCAGCCAACTTCCGACCGACATGCGTTGGCCGGCGCGCAACACTTTTCCCGCTCTCCCCCTCCCCGTTACCCCCTGAACGCCCCTCGCACAAGGGCCAGCGCCTAATGGCACGGTCGATGCATAACTGCGGCCACCCCAGTCGCGTAGTTACCAACAACGCTTGCAACGAGGTGCGCCATGTCGAGTACACAGAGTCAACGCCGCCCAATGAATTGGCGAAGCCGGCCATTCCGTCCAGGCGGCGCCGCGCGGCGTCACGACAGCCGACACTTCGCGGGATTCGTGCCGCTCTGGTTGCGTGCCGTGTGGCTCATCGGTCGTGGGCCGAAGCACATATGGCCGTACTTAGTGTCGTGGCTATTGCTGCTGCTCACCATCGGCTCAATTTGCCTCGTCGTGCGCGGCGTGCTAACCCGGCAATTGCTGGTGCCGCCCGTCGAAACGCCGCAAACGCTCACAGAGCGCGGCTACACGGCGGGCTTTCTCGCCGAGCGAATCATGTCGTCGATGCGGGATATCGCTCAGGACGCCGACTCCATTCCTCACGACACGATGACCGACACCGACGCGCAACCCGACATTCAGATTCCGGGTCCGGAGATGTCGTATGCGTCGACGGTCCGCTTCATCAAGGGGGTCATCAAGCGCACGGACGTGGTCGTTCACGTCGGCGTCACGGAAGTAAAGGGCAGCAGGGACTCTTACATTGCTCATGTGCAGATAGAAGGCGGCCCGTTCAACTCCCGCGAGAGCATCGTTGCGTTCGAAGGGCATGACCTGGAAAAGTTCGTGCAAGAGATCGCTGTCAAGGCGATGCGGCTCGCCGAGCCGAACATCCTCGCCAGTCACCTCTATTCGGATGTCCGCAAAACCAGGTGTTCGCTGACGAACTGCAATTACAACGAGATCGTAGCGATCTATGACGAAGTACTCGCACTGCCCGCGTCCGAGCAAGGGGAATGGGCGCTTGCGGGCAAAGCGTGGCTGCTCGCCGATCAGGGCGAGTCGAAAGCGAAAGAGGCGGAACGGCAAACCCGCGACGCGCTGACCATCTACAAACATTCGGCGGTTCTGCGCGCGAGCCTCGGCCGTGCGCTGGCACAGCAAAACCGACTCGACGACGCGCTCGACGCATTGCGTGCCGGCGCGAGCGAAAAATCGAAGACCGCTGAAAACCTGCGTCTTCTCGGTGACGTGCTGTTGCATGCGCATCGCAATAACGAAGCACTCGATGCGTTCAAGCAGGCTGACGAAATGAACCCGGACTCCGTCGACAACCTGCACGACTGGGGCGAAGCGCTCAACAGCGTCGGCAGATACGACGACGCGATCGAAAAGCTCTCCCGCGCCGTCCGGCTTCGCCCCGATCTTGCGCCGTCCTACGCGGAATTAGGCCGCGCCCTCGATCACAAGGGGGATCTGCGTCGCGCCCTGCGCAACTACGCAGAAGCGCTGCAACGCGACGCGGGCACCTTGTCCGCACACGAGACCCAACTAGCGCGGCTCGCCAACACCGTAGAAGACGGCGGCACACCGGACACGCCGACGCCCGACGCTCGAGCCCGACCCGTTTCGAATCAACGCCCAGCACTTCAGTTACAAACGTCAATTGAAGCACCACGCAATGCCGAAGCGTAACCGCGGAAGCACCCCATGTCGTTGTCGTACTCACAGCAGCAGAGGAGAAATGTCGATGGACAACTTTGAAGACGCATTCAAGGCTCTGATCGGAAACGAAGGTGGTTATTCGTTCAATCCGGCCGATCCCGGTGGCGAAACGATGTGGGGCGTGACGGCGCGCGTCGCACGCGGTCAGGGCTACACCGGCGCGATGAAGGATCTGCCGCTGGAGACCGCGCAGCAGATTGCCAAGCAGAAGTACTGGGACCCCTTGCACCTCGACGAACTCGACCCGCGCGTGGCCTTCCATATCTTCGACGCGAACTACAACGGCGGCCTCGTCGTGTTGTGGATGCAAAAAGCTTCCGGGGCGAAGGAAGACGGCAAGTTCGGCCCGGACACACTGGATGCGGTCAAAAGCGCTGACCCGATGAAATTCGTGATGCGCTTCGCCGCCTATCGACTGCGGTATCTGCGCAACCTTCATACGTGGCCGAGCTTCAGCCGTGGCTGGACCGAACGGATGGCCGCCAACCTTCTTCTGGGAGCAGCATGATGGATTGGTCAAAAGTAGCGACGAACATTGGCACCACCGCCCCGCTTCTCGCCGGGCTCGTAGGCGGTCCGGTCGGACTGGGCGTGACAGCGGCCGCGGCAATCATCTCGCATGCGCTCGGCACGCCGAGCGATCCGTCCTTCGTCGAACCAGCGTTGAACGACCCCGGCGCGCTCGAAAAGATCCGCCAGGCCGAGAGTGCGAACTCGCTGCAATTGCAGCAACTCGTGGTCACGGCGGCGCAGGCGAGACTCGCGCACGAAACCGATATGGCGCGCATCCAGGCCGACGATCGGGCCAACGCGCGCGCCATGGGAACCACCAATCGCGACTGGGTCCCCAAGGTACTCGCGATGGCCGTCACCACGGGGTTCTTCGGCATACTTCTGCTGATGGCGTTCCAGCCTTTGCCGGGCTCCAACAAGGATCTCGTCAACGTGATCGTGGGCGCGCTGGGCACTGCGTGGATCAGTATCATCGGCTACTACTTCGGCACCTCGGTCGGATCGATGCGGAAAACCGAACTGCTCGCCAAGCCCAGCGTGCCGATTACGGCGGATAGCGCGCTCACTCTGCGCGAACCTGCGCCGTCATCGGCAGCGCATGCGCAAGCCGCGCCGGCCCAGGTCGCGCATGAAGTGCTCCAGTCGTTCACGCCGGGTGGACAGGGGCCGATCTTCTCGGGCAGTTGACACGCCGTTCGTCATTCACGCGAAGCAGCGCCGGCGGGCTAGCAGTTTGCCGCCGCCTGCTTCGCAGGTTTTGCAGCTTGGCCGGTCCAGCAGCAAGGCTCTTTCGCCGCCGCGCGTTTTGCGCTACGTTGGCAACGCTGGCCAGTTCAAAAGGCGTGGCTGACACGGCGGTACGCATACGGAATCCATCCCCTCCACCATTGGAGCGACGAAGATGAGTGACGTGCACGACGGCGCACAGAAGGATCCGATCGACCATGTGGTCCTGCTGCTGATGGAGAACCACTCCTTCGATCAAATGCTCGGCTGTCTGGACGCCGTGCACGAGGGTTTGGACGGCGTGCGCAATGCAGCGTCCAAATCCAACGACGACGGCAAAGGGCATACGTTCTTCGTTCGCGAGACGTGCGAACGGCAAATGCAACTCGATCCGAATCATGGGCATCGCGCGGTGCTGGATCAGATCGCGGGGAACAACAGCGGCTTCGTGCGCTCCTTCACGCACGACTACCCGAACAGCAGTTACGCCGAGCGGCAAGCCATCATGGGTTACTACCCGCTCGGTTATCTTCCCGCGCTGCACACGCTGGGCTCGCAATTCACCGTGTGCGACAGGTGGTTTGCGCCGATGCCGGGCCCCACGTGGCCGAACCGCTATTTCGCGCTCACGGGTACGTCGAAGGGAGAGATCGACATGCCTTCGGGACTCGATGCTCTGAATCCTGCGTGGTACACCAGCCAGGACCAGGACACGATCTTCGACCGTCTGAACGCCGCGCGTAAAACCTGGAAGATCTACTTCTACGACTTTCCAGCCTCGCTACTATTGAAGAATCAGCGTCGGGCGGAGAACCTCGCCAACTATCACAAGTTCGACACGTTCTTCGGCGACGCGGCCGGTCCCGCCGACGCTTTCCCGCAGTTCGTGCTGATCGAGCCGAAGTACTTCGGCGAAGCGCAGAACGACGACCATCCGCCACACAACATCATGAAGGCGCAGAAACTGATTGCGGATACCTACAATGCGCTGCGCTCGAATCAGGCATTGTGGGAGCGGACATTGTTAGTGATCCTTTACGATGAGCACGGCGGCTTTTACGATCATGTGGTGCCGCCATCCAACGCGGTCGCGCCCGACAAGCACACCGGCAGTTTCAGCTTCACCCAGCTCGGCGTGCGCGTGCCCGCCCTTCTGGTATCGCCATGGTGCGATGCGGGCGTGTGTCACGCGCAATTCGATCACTGCAGCGTGCTGAAGTATCTCTGCGACAAATGGCAGTTCCCGCCGCTCGGCAATCGCACGCGGGCCGCGGCCAGCGTCGGTGTGGCGGTTCGCTGCACGGGCGAGGCCCGCACCGATACGCCGGCGTTTATCCGCGTGACCAATCAATCGCTGATCGCGCAGCACGTGGAGTTGGAAAAGAAATCGTCGAACGGCAATCAGCATGGGCTGCACCATTTCGCCGACTATCTGCACGCGGAGCTGGACCGATTGGCATCGGAAGTCGTCGAATCGGCCGCGGATTTCGCCCGCGCGGAGAACGCGTGGGTTCGCTTCAAGAGCGCGTTGGGTTCGACGTTGATGAGCGTCGGACAGTGGCTCAGCCGGGACTTCTACCAAGCGAAAGACCAGCGGGATCGGCGTACGGGTCAGGCGTTCACGCGGTTGCAATCCTTGGATGGCGCAGCGGGCACGCCGCAAAAGGACGCTGCCGCGCCGACGCGGCGAGGTTAGTGGGAGGACCGAGCGGCGGCATCTTCAGCGAAGCGCCGCCTCGGCGCACAAACCACCACGTCGCGAAGTTCCAGTCTTTATCTCAAAATTTGCAATAAACCTTACCTGGATCAGCCATTACTCTCTCCAGATCGCAAAACTACAATGTAATCACTGACCACGAACGAGGACGTTCGCAGCAAGACTAAAACCGAACTGGAGGTAGTTCATCATGAAATCGCTCATTCAAGCCGTTGTTATCGCCGCTGTGCTGGCCGCTCCTGTCGCTTCGTTTGCGCAATCCAACCAGCCCGTGACCCGCGCCCAGGTGCGCGCCGAACTGGTTCAACTCGAAAAGGCCGGCTATCAACCGGGCCACGCCGATCCGCACTACCCGGCTGACATTCAGGCCGCGCAAGCTCGTGTCGATGCGCAAAACGGCACTGCGCAATCGGCAGCAAGCGGCTTTGGCGGTGGGGTAAGCGGCTCGTCGCAATCGGGCCATACGGCTCCGGTCACGGGTCCGAAGTCGATCTACTTCGGCCAGTAAGCAGCCATCAAACGGTGGTGCGTTGCTAGCGAGTTGCCCGGCGACATAATCCGCGGGTGCGACGTCGTACGCTGATCCGCCGCTCAGCGCGTCCATGAGGCGCGCATCCTGACTCAAATGAACTGGCCCGCGACCGAATGATTGTGATCGCGGGCCAGTTCTGTATTCGATACCTCCGTCATCGGGCTCCCGATGACTTCGCCCGGGCCTTCGCGGTCTGGGCGCTTTTTCTCGGCGCTGTCCGGGCGCCGTTGATATTCGGCTAGACGCTTGTATGAGTCGTCAGGCCCGGCGATCGCGATCAATCGCGTGCAATCAGATCGCCCACTTGACCACGGCCGGTCACGAGACAGCTCGACAGGAAATTTTCCCCTTGGCTGCTGGCCCCGGTGTCTCCAAAGCCTTTCTTCAACGCGTTCGATTTGACCAGTTCCGCACCCTGGTGGCACGTGATGGTGCCTATCTCTCCGGCTTGCGCACGCATCAACGCCCTATCCGCCATCAGATAGCCGAGCAGCAGGACCACGGCAATATTGAACGCTTGTCTCATGCTTCGCCTCCTTTTAGAAGAGACTAACGCGATCCAGCGATGCACGGTCCTAGGGCTTTCCCGATCCGGCGCTATTCAATGATGCGCATTAAGTCAAGGGGCGTTGCACTGCCGGCGCGACGATAAAGCACACCTCGCTCGGCTTCGTGAAGCATGGCAAACCCCGACGCCGCCATCAAGCTGAGGCCTCAAGCGGAAAATTTCACACGTCTCATCGTGAATGGCATACGTGAAATCCGATTGATCCAGCGTTGATTGCACTACGTGCAGAGGCGCGCTTCGATCTGCCCGATCCGCTTTTCGATCGCATTGCGCACGAGAGTGTTCGACGGCACCAGCAGCAGCGACGACGCGATGATCCGGTACACGGTGTTGCGGCGTACCTTGGAGACCTTCTGCGGATCGAGCCACGCGTCGTTATCCACCAGCAACAGCAGCGTCTCCAGGCCGATCAGAATCGGCCACAAACAGGCGAGCCGCAAACGCACGGAAAAGGCCGGAATCGCCAGCATGTATTCCAGCGCTTCGCGGAAATGATCGAGCGTCTTGCGCAAAAGCTCGACCAGCAGCGGCCGCGCGCGCACCGAGTTGGCCGGCAGCAGCAGGTCCTGAGCGCTCAACCCATGTCGATCCAGCATGCTCTGCGGAAGATAGCAGCGGCCGATCCGCAAATCCTTGCCGCAATCGCGCAGCACATTGGTCATCTGCAGCGCCTTGCCGAACCGCACGCCCCGGCGCGCCATCGTGTCGGGCTGCTCGTTGAGCGTGCCCGGCATGTGCGCGTAGGTCATGGTGGTCCAGAATTCGCCGACGCAGCCCGCCACCAGATACGTGTAGCGGTCGAGATCGTCATATTCGCGCAGCGCCGCGATCTGGCCGGACCGTTCGTCGGGGAAGGTGCGCAGATCGAACTCCATACCCTCGGTCAGCGTCGATACGATGCCGCGCACGGCCTTGCGATCCGCTTCGCTCAGATGCGAGAGCACGTCGAGCGCGGGGCCCAACGATTCGAGCAACACCTTTTCGTCCGACTGGATCTGCTGGCCCGCCACTTCGTCGGCCATGCGCCGTAACAGCGAGCCGTCGTCGGTTGCGCCGTTCACCTCATCGCGCAGCGACAGCAGCAACGCGAGCCGTTGCTCGGGAGAGATCAGCGAGGTGTCGGCAATCGTGTCGGCCGCGCGCGCGAGCAGATAGGCGAGGCCGATCGGATCGCGCATGCCGGCGGGCAACACGCGCAGCGTGAGATAAAAGGAGCGTGAAACGCCTTTCAGGAGCGGGCCGAGAAGGAAGGCCCGGGTTGGATTCGGCATGGATGGAAGCGGTTCGGTATAGGGCAAGGAAGCGGGCAATTATCAGGCGCTGCCGAATTGTATACGGCGAAGCGTCTTCGCTATGCATCAGCGACCCTGCCCGGGCCCGCGGCGACCTTGTTTCAACCTGGTCGGCTCAACGGCCACTGCCGGCGCTCAGTGACGCCCAGTAGCGTTCAGCGGCCTGCGTCAAGCCCCAGCAGCCCGATTGCGGTCTGCTTGAGAGTCAGCGGCTGCACCGCTTCCGTGAAACCGACATGCTTGAGATCCTCCAGCCAGCGGTCCGGCTGGATCAGCGGAAAGTCGGAGCCGAACAGCATGTTTCGCTTCAGCTGCGTATTGGCGTGACGGATCAGCTCGGGCGAAAAATACTTCGGCGACCAGCCGGACAGGTCGATATAGACATTGGGCTGATGCAGCCCAATCGATAACGCCTGCTCCTGCCAGGGCCACGACGGATGCGCGATCACGCGAAGATTCTGGCCAAATGCGATGTGTTCGATGGCGCGAGCGACGGCCTCATCCAGGATATCAAGGCATGCCAGGCAAATTTCAGTCTGGCCAACGACGTCCCTCGTTAAGGCTCTTCAAATGGTGCAGTTGCAGAAAGCGATCCACACGTCGGGATGTTTTCGATGTTTGAAGCAATTTTGCAAGACGGGCTAAATTGCACAGACGGCTTTCGTGAGGCCGCCCAGATACTCGATAACGAAGGAGAAGCCGCCCTCAAAGAACGGTTTGAGGATCTGCAGATGGCTATCAATGTTCTCAAGCACGGTAAGGGTCGCAGCTATAACGCTCTTGTCGCGAAGGCTGGAAACTTGCGTTTCCGGATGAAGATGCCGGACGAAGCGTTCTTCGCCGAGGGAGATGTCACAGAGGTGTCGACGTTGATCGAGGTTGACGACGCATTCGTCCTCCGCTGCGCCGAAGTTATCCGTGTTGTCTCTGACGTCATCCGGCGTGCACGGCCTGGCTTCGCTTCGTAGATGCCTCCTCTGCTTAAAAGTCTCGCGTGAGGCCGAACGGCCTCTATCGGGTCGATGACAGTCGGTTATGGCCGGGCCGGCAATGCTGGCGCACCCAATCGCACGAAAGGACAGCCGGGACAGACCGGCACGAAGCAGCCGACCCGCGATGGTCGGCTTTTTCGTTGGCGCAGCTATCCCAAAAACATAGCGTCCCGATGGTCTGCTAGGTTTACGCCGTCACAAGCGGCGGGGCACGCGATGGGTGGAACTGAACTGAGAACGGATTCGTTTCAACGCTGGATGATATACAGCAAGGATGCCTACGGGAGCGGGACCATCTTCCTCACCGCCGAGCAGAAACAGGCAGCTGAAGAAGGCAAGAAGTACTCGCAACGCGCATACGCCGATGTATGGGCAAAGGATGCCGCGCTCGTCCAGCGGGTCCGCTCGTTTCTCGGGACGAATTTCCATTGGCACCAGCGACTGGCAAAGAATGGCGCTGACCTTGAGGTCATAGAGACCTTGCAGTCCATGATTCGCGGCGAGAGTGTTGTTCTCATTGCCGAGCAATCGCGGACAGGCGGCGCGGGGATTGATGCGGCACCTAAACCCCAAAAGCTTCCCAGCTTCCGTGAATCGTTAATGACCAGCTACGGGATGTCATACGATGCGGCGACGGCCTACATTGAACGCTATAACGACATGGTGGACCGGGTTAACGCGGTTGCGGCCCGCTATGCGAATGGGGCCGCTTCGTCACTGGCCGACACCGCGGGCGATCTGACAGATACCGCTACGGCGCTCACCGATGCACAGGCGTTCGAGTACACACCGGACGCGGTAAGCGGTGAGGCTGAAGAGCTGGCAGCCAGCACGAATAACGAAAACTACGCAGCGAAGATGCTTGGCTATGACCGCAAGACCTTCGGCGACATGATTCACGCGATGAAGGATTACAACAAGCTGCGGGGCGATGACAACGTCATTTGGCACGACAACGGCGACGTATCCTTTAACGGCGGCATTATCGACAACATGCACAGTTGGGCACCCTGAGAAAACACATGACATACGAACATCAAATGGCCCATGTCTCATTTTCCATCTATCAAGACGCGGAGCCACCTGAATTCTGGACGAACTATTTCAACATCCAGCCCGATACGGCCGTTTGTAAAGGTGACCCTATTCCCGACCCTACCGGGCAAAACCGCGCGTTGGCGCGCCGGACCGGCGTATGGGGCATACGCAGCAAACCGCATATCCGAAGCGATCTCTTGGAGCCTCATCTCCGGTATCTGGTCGAGCGTCTGGCCCTTCCTCGCTCGGACTTGCCCGAACTACTCAGGCGCACCAACGCGCATATGCGCTTCTTTTGCTATTGGTACAACGAGAGCGGCGACCGAGTACCTGATGTGCCTGACGACATTCGGGCAATGATGGAAGCGATGGGCGGCACCATCGAGATTGACGAATATCGGTAAAGAGGAGCAGATCCGGACGAAAACATCGTTCCGGCATCCGAGTAAGGCAGAGGCCCGCCGGAGCGATCCGCGCGGGCCTTTGTTTGTCGATTGCCCGATGGTGGCCCGCCCTTGCCTCTCTTCAATTTCGGAGTTGCGTTGGCGGCCAACGTCGTTGGCACACGCGATGGCATACAGAATCCCAAAGGACGATCGCATCAACGCGGCGCTGGCGCAATCCGCGAGCACGGCCGCGTCTGCACTGGCCGACGACGCAAGCGGATTTACGGACACTGCTACACCGCTCGGCGATGCACAGCCGTTCGAGTACACACCGGACGCGGTAAGCGGTGAGGCTGAAGAACTGGCGGCCAGCACGAACAACCCGAAATTCGCCGCCAAGATGCTTGGTTACGACCAAAACACGTTCAGCGATATCCTGCATAACTTCAAACCCGACAATGGCCTTGGACCGGCGGATAACGTTATCTGGCATGACAACGGCGATGTCTATTTCAATGGTAATTTCGTTGCCAACTTCCACGATTGGGCCAACTGACAGGATCACCGATGAGTGAGCATCAACTCGCACACGCAACGTTTCATGTGATGGGCGACTCAGTGACGCCCGCGTTTTGGACCGACTATTTTGGCATTAAGCCGGACACGGCCATTATCAGGGGCGAGCAGTTCACTACGCCCTCTGGTCGACCGAGCCGCGCTCCGGGCCGAGTCGGATTGTGGGGCGTTGGGAGCAAATCCTTTATTCGGAGCGATCAACTCGAGCCCCACCTTCGTTATCTCATCGAACGCCTGGACTTATCACGACCGGGCCTTCGTGAACTGCTGGAGCGCGAAGGCGTGAAAATACGTTTTTGGTGCTACTGGTTCAACGAGACCGGCGACCGCGTGCCCGATGTACCCGACGATATCCGCGCAATGATGGAATCTCTCGGCGGTACGATTGAGATTGACGAGTACCGATAGACCGCCTGGCCTACGTATAGCTCTCAGCAGCAACGCCTGAATGGCCCGCCGGAGAGATCCGCGCCGGCCTTTTGCGTCACGGCAGCGAGTTTTCAGTATGCAGTTGGTAGACAAAAAACGCGATGGCGGGTCTTGTCCACCAAAAAACACAAGTATCAATTCGATACGGCATTCCAGCGTTAGATCAATCTGACCAGAGGAAAGATATGCCCCGCGTAGTTGCTCCGCTGACCGACACTAAAGTGAAGTCACTCAAACCCAAAGACGATCGATACACCGTCACGGACGGGAACGGGCTAGTGCTGGAGGTCCTAAGTTCGGGTACCAAGATATAGCGGTTCCGGTATCCGCTCCACGGCAAGAAGCAATCACCTGTCACCATCGGCAACTATCTAAAGACACGACGAAGGTTAGTCAAAGCGTAGAGGCAACCCTCAATATTCTTGAAGCCGTGTCTATTGCAATTTTCGAGCCGCGACTGAATCTTCAGCGCGGTAAATGGGAAAATGCAACGAAGTATTTTCAGTGGTGGGAACGCGGTGGTGACGAAGAGGAAGACGACGAAGAGGATTATTGGTTCATCATTGCGGCGCTGGGATTCCAACCAGGCGTAGTGCGGTTGATCGTGCTGCAGTGCCCATCCCCGCCTGTCAAGGAGGAGATGGCAGCGACGAAGACCGCCCGCGCCGGGGCGGGAAATACTGGCCCACTCAGCGCGAACGGGCAACCGGGAAAGACCGGCACGAAGAAGCCGACCCGCGATGGTCGGTTTTTTCACATCCAGAGCGCCGTAGTGTGACGCCGACGACGAACAATGAAACGAGCGCCGGACGCACCGACTATGTGATCACTTGACCATTCGTGTGGCACCAGACGGCCCAGTTTGGGTCGTTCGACCGAGCGCTCAGGCGGACTTTCCAAGGTCCGTTCCACACCCGGCAACGGTCAACTGCCGGGCTTTATCGTGCGAATCGCCTTGTCGCGCGCCTGCTGTGCGTCGACGATCAGGCGGTATGCGGCGTAATACTTGAATATGTTGCGCACGTACGTCGTGGTTTCGATACCGATCTTCTCCGCGACTACGATTTCGACATTGTTGAACCACCTGTCCGGGTTCAGCCCGCGGGCCGCGGCTTCCTTGCGCATCTTTGCAATATTGGCCGCCCCCGCGTTATAACTCGCGAAGGCAAACAACGTGCGATTGTCATCGTCGAAGTGCGCGTCCGGAAAGTAACGTGTCATCAGCCGATCCATGTATTTCGTGCCCGCATGGATGTTGGGCTCGGTTATACCAATGTTGCCGACTGCCATTTCCTTGCCTGTTCCCGGCATCAACTGCATGACGCCGATCGCGCCAGCGTGACTGCGCGCCGACTGGTTCAGCTGCGATTCCTGATAGCCTTGGGCGGCCAGCATCAGAGGGTCGAAGCCATACTGCTTGCCATACTTCTCGAAGAGGGTAAGTGTTTCTTCGAAACGTTCGCGCTCCACCGCACCCGAAGCATCAGTGACCTGCCTGATACGCTTCATGAACTGTGCGAACCGATAGTCGATGACGCCCTGCTTTTTGAGAAACTCGTTATAGAAATCGGTCACCACAGCCTGCAGTTGCGGGCTGTTCTTCCTGATCGCCCAACCCACATAGCCCTCGCTGCGTACTACCAGATCCTCCCTGACCTTGATCTGAGGCAGAACTTGCGCCCACAGTTTTGCTTTCCAGTCGTCGACCACTACGATGCCGAGCATTCCCGCATTGAGCATTTCGAGCGTGTCCTCATCTTCGAGTACGTCGGGCAGCAGCGTGATCTGCATGACCGGCTTTCCCGCTTTCCTGAACCGGTCGTTCAGCGCCGTCAGACTCTCGTAGTAACTCGTCGCCTTGCGTACATACACCTGCTTTCCCGCGAGGTCGTCCAGGGTTGCGATAGCCGGAGCGCGGGGACCGGTCACGATCAGTTCCCGGACCGGCTTGCGGTCACGCGGCGCAACAAAGTCGACAAGCTTGCGCCGCTCATCGGTCGCCGTCAGGTTGCCGGCCGAGATATCGCCCAGTCCAGTCTGGAGGTTCGTCAGAAGTTTGTCCCGGGTCGTTGGAATCAGGAAGACCGTCACCGGGCGTTTGCCGAGTCGGCTGGCGTAGCGCTTGTTGACGTAACGTTCGAAGTCGCGCGCGAGTTCAGCGGTCAGACCGCGTTCTCGACCTTTGTCGTTGAAGTACAGCGTACGGCTGAACGGCACGAGAAAGCGGATCGAGCGGCGCTCGAGCATCGCGTCGAAGTCTCCGGTCCACGGTTTGACCGCGAGGCTCAACTGACGGGTTTTCGCAACCGCGGCCGGGGGCGATGATGCTTGCGCCACAGCGGACGCACCCGGTCCCGACGCGGCTCGCACCGGCGACGAGAGCACCGAAATCCCGACCAGCAAGGCGCAAAGACAACGAAGTCCCGTCATGAAATGTCCTCACCATCTGAACGACAATCCGGAAAGTCAAACCGCCGTCGTTCAGAACTTAGGGCGTGTCCAATCCGCGATGCAGCGTTCCGTCGCGCGCCAACCTGCCGGTCGGCAAGATTGCCTCCTACGCTCTCGCCCTAACGTGTCATGCCGCATCGCAGTGATCGGGCACGGCGGAAATCCGATACATAACTAACGACAACCAAGGCGGGCGAGTGGTCCAGGACGCTAGTCCTCAACGAGAGCTTCCAGCCTCCCAGTGCTTACCGCCTTCACCAGCGCCGCGTGGTCTCGCTCCGTCTGATCTGCATAAGCGAGGGCAAACGCGCCGATGGCCTCGTCAAAGGCATCGCCCTTGCCCAGATAGCCACTGATGCTCGTGGCGTCCCCGGACTTGGCATGGGCGCGAGCCAAGGTCCAGCCGCAAAGCCCGGCATAGCGGTTCAACTGCGCGGCGGTGACTTCCTCGGCTGGAGCAGACATCTTCATGTCTCGCAACTGGCGCACAAAAAAGTCACGGCCTCGCTGTCCCCGCAACCATCCCAAAAAGATGTCACTGGAAGACTGCATCAGCCGTTGTCCCATGACGACACGCTGCCCCTGAATGTCATATTGGCTCTTTCCCGCATAGGGTTCGAGGACCGACCGGCGCTGTTCCTTGAACTGGAGGATCAGGGGATGGTCTTCCTCGTCGAAAAACAACCCGATGAAGCAGCGGGTGCCGACGCTGCCAATACCCACGACCTTCACGGCGAAGTCCTCCAGGTGGTAGCGATCCAGGAGGACACGGCGCTCATCAGACAACGACTGCCGATAGTCGACCAGTGCCTCACGCACTCGTTCCTCGAAGCCCGCGTCACTCACGTGGAAGAGCAGCGGCGGTTGATCGACCAGGCGGCGTCGCCCAGCCACTTCACCGACAATCCTGGGAAAGAGGTTTTCAACAACACGCTGGCGGGCTTTTTCTGCCAATTGCTCGCGGCTCTTTTTCACCTTTTCATCGGGTGCCATCGCAATGAGGGTTTTCATGTCCAGGCGGGTGTACCAGACTTCCAGAGGATTCATCCGGGAATACTCCCGCAGGTGCTCCCGATATGCGCGCACGCATTCGAGGACGCCTTTCCGGGAATCTGCATCCGGCAACTGGTTATCCCGTCCCGCGACAGCGAAACTGACGGCCAGGCGTTTCAAATCCCATTCCCAAGGTGCCGGCAACGTTTCGTCAAAGTCATTCAGATCGAAGACCAGATTCCGCTCCGGGGTGGCAAACAAGCCAAAATTCAACAGGTGGCAGTCCCCACAGGCTTGCACCCGAAGACCTGTGCTTGGCGTAGTAGCGAGATCGTAGGCCATGAGCGCCGCTGAGCCCCGCAGGAACGTGAAGGGACTGCGCAGCATACGGCCATAGCGGATCGGGACCAGTTCCGGCAATCGATCCTGATTCGATTCTTCCAGGATCTCTACGGGGTCCCGGCGCTGGGCCGATGGTGTCCAGTCGGCGTGGCTGCTGCGCGGCACCCTGTCGCGCAACGCCTGACCGGCGGCGAGACGCTCCGCGCGGGAACGAAGAGCCGGGGCATCTTCCGCGACGTTATTGACTTTGGTCTTAGCCTTCCCAGGCGCCTTCGCCATGGTTTCCATGCTCGCCTCCTCCTCTCAGATAATCGACGTTGCCCGACGAGCATGTTCGTCGCGTGATCGGCGACGTCGGGGGGGCGATCCGGCCCAAGCAATCAAGAAGGATTACTGACCCACTTCTTTAAATGTCAGAGAATTCTTCACAGACGAAACGCCGGGCACACCCTTCGCTATTTCGGCTGCCTTATCAATCTGGCTCGCGTCAGTGACAGATCCAGCAAGCGTCACTGCACTGCCTTTTGCGATGACGTTGATTCTGGAAGTGTTGACACCGCCTTTCGAGAGTGCGTGAAGCACTTTCTTGTTAAGTGCGCGATTCGCCTGTCTGGTGGCTTTCGCGCTTCCTTCGCCTGCCGGCGCCATGCTGGATTGAGTCGACGGCGCGGCAGATTCGCTAGTCTGCGACGACGCGTTGATGGATACCACGACGATCAATGCGCCACCCATCAGCCTGAATGTCCTGATTGCTTTCATTGCTCGCTCCTGTTGAACCGCGATAACTCCCACGGCGATTGCTGGTTTGCACGTGACAACAATTCGAAACCGACGATCCTGGTGTGGTGGTCGATCATTGCAAACGGTCACACGGGTTCGATCCACGTAAAGTTGTCCCTCCTCAGAGTCACCACACTAACTCTCCGGCGATCCTGAGGTATTTTTGGGGGTCACTTTCAAAATGTAGGCTTCTGCACGAAAAGCGGCAATGCGACTTTGGTCCGATTCCGTGAAAATATGGAACGCCGGACGCTGAGAAATCTACTTTCGAATCAGCCAATCCGATGACTGTTGCAACAGCGCCCGGACGCCTCGGACGCGATGCCACGGTTGCGCCTGACCATGGCGTGCCGAGGCACCTCCCCAGTGGGGGTTCACCCTCGGGTTGAAAAAGAAACTGGTCCGCTTCGCGGCCGGCCTCGCGCGGACAACCTCTTCTCACCCCCGCCTTCCCCCACCTCACACCTCCAAAGCGGCGCCTCAACGCCATTCGTTCGCCAAGCGCCCCGTGGCCGGATAGAATCCGGGGCACTCAATTCCGATGCGCATCACCGCTCGCCAGCGGGAACGCCGATTGCTGGCAATGTTAGTTTGAGCACCAGACGGTTCAAGCACGCGCCGTCGCTTCTCCGCACTTTGGATGACAGATTGACAATGACCACCCCCGCATCTCAGCCATCCTCCCGCTCTGGCGAGACCCGCTCCAGCGCGACCCGGGCCAACATGGAAACCGGCGTCCCCGGTTTCGACGAGATCCTGGGCGGCGGCCTGGTCCGTGGCGGCGTTTATCTGCTCGAGGGCATGGCCGGCGCCGGCAAGACGATCCTGTCGAGCCAGATCGGTTTTCATCGCGTAACCCAAGGTGAGAAGGTGCTGTACATGACCTTGATCGCCGAATCGCACGACAAGCTGCTGGGCCACCTCAAAGGCCTGAGCTTCTTCGACGAGACCGCCGTCGCGCAGCAAATGCTGTTCGTGTCCGGCTATCACGAACTGATGCAGGACGGTCTCGATGGCTTCCTCAAGCTGATCGCGTCGAGCATTTACGACTATCGGCCGAGCCTGATGATCATCGACGGCTTTCGCAGCGCGCGCGAGTTCAGCGAAACCGAGTTGTCGCTGTCGAAGTTCATTCATGAGTTGAACGCGCTGGTCGCCGCCATGGATTGCACCACCTTGCTGCTCGCGCCGCTCTCGGGCAACGAACCGCATCCCGAGCACACGCTGGTCGACGGTCTGATCGAACTGAACCGCTATAACGACGGCATGCGCCGCGCCCGCGAGATCGAAGTCCACAAGATGCGCGCGCGCAATCATCTGATGGGCAAGCATTTCTTCCGTATCGCCGAAAGCGGGCTGCTGATGTTCCCGCGGCTCGAAGCGCAATGCGCGGTGCCGCCGGGTCCGGTGGATCTGAAGACGCGCCTCGGTTTCGGCTTGCCTCATCTGGACAGTCTGCTCGGCGGCGGTTTCGCGCAAGGCTCCACGACCACGCTGATCGGACCGTCCGGGGTCGGCAAGACCTTGCTTTGCCTGCAGTTTCTCGCGGCCGGCGTGGCGCGCGGCGAACGCTGCGTGTACCTGGGCTTTTACGAAGGGCCGCAACGGCTGATCGGCAAAGCGGAGGCGGTGTCGATCGGGCTCACCGAAGCGCATCAGGACGGCCGCCTCGTCATTCAATGGCAGCCGGCGATCGAACTCGCGGTCGACGAACTCGCGGCCAGCGCGCTCGCCACGGTCAGGAAGATCGGCGCGTCGCGCATCGTGATCGATGGTGTGGAGGGGTTCCGCGATTCGGCATTGCGCACCGAGCGTTTCGGCCTGTTCCTGAACGCGATGCTGCATCAGTTGCGCGAAGCCTGCGTTACGACGCTCGTGACTGAAGAGCTACCGCTCTACGCCGACCCGGGTTACGCGAAGAGCGTGCGGGTCTCGGCGTTGACCGAGAACCTCGTGCTGCTGCGCTACGCCGAGACGGACACCGGTCTGCGGCGGATGATCTCCGTGGTCAAGCAGCGCGAGAGCGCGCACGACACGTCGCTGCGCGAACTGGTGATTTCGTCCGAGGGCCTCGACGTGATCGACGGCCCGCTGAATTCCGACGGCGCGCAGGCGGCGCCGGGGCTGTCGGCGACGCTGCAGCCGCGGCGAAACACGTAGCTGCCCATGAAAACCATTCTGGTCGTGGACGACGAGTTCGACATTCTCACAGTCTGGCGGCTGCTGCTGGAGCGGCACGGCTACGCGGTGATGACAGCGTCGAACGGGGCCGTCGCGCTTGAACAGATACGCACGCGCCGACCCGACATCATCGTGTCGGACTGCATGATGCCGGTCATGTCGGGATTTCAGTTGTGCGCCGCACTGAACGCCGATCCCGAGTTGCGCTCGATCCCGATCCTTCTGTGCAGCGCGGCCTCGGACATTCCGATGCAACCGAATCCCATCATCGCGTACGCGCGCAAACCGCTTTCATTCGACACGCTGCTCGCGATGCTCGAACGCATGTCGTCATCGGCATGACGAGCCGGCGGACGGAGGGCCTTGTTGACGCCCGACCGGCGCTCTGCGCCCAAGCGCGCCCTGGGGGCGCCTCGGCCGCACGGCGAGTCCGCGCGCACCTTCCGCCGATTTCTCCGCGACGAATTCACCCTCCCACCCAAACCCCACGAGCCCATTCACGTTGAGACGCTCGCGCCATTGATCGAGCTTTTGCAGCGTTCACCGCCGGGCCGCCGCCTTTTACAGTGAGTCATTGATCGCGCAAGGCCGGAACTTCGGAGCGCGACGCAACTTTCGGAGGTCGGTTTGCTGCCGTGGATTCGTCAGCAAGCGTTCGTGCCGGGGTACTGGGCCTTCAGCTTCGGCGTGGCCGCGCTGCCGACGATGGTTCTGCGCATGGTCGAACGAGGCGCGACCGGGCCGGTTGAACGGGCCGCGCCGGTTGTGTTCATCGCGGCGAACGTGATCATCGGCATTCTGGTGGTGAAGACGCTGGGCTTGCTTGCGCAAGGCAAGCTGCTTCCTGCCGCTGCGGCGGCGACGGCAACCGCTATTGCCACTGCTGCGCCCACGGCCACGCCCACGACCAGGCAAGCGCGTGCCGCTTCGCGTATCGCGGCGGCCAGCTGATCAGCTAGTCAGCAATTGCAACCCCCGCAGCGAGACGCCCCGTGCATCCCGCTGCATCGCAGTAACTTCGGGTCCTCAGAATCCGTGCAGCGACACCACGATCAACGCGGCCCCCACGACCGCCACCACGTCTTCGATCAACGCCGCCGGCGCATCCCGTCCAAAGGTTCGCGCCATCACGCTGCGCGCCTTCGCCCCACCCAGTGTGCCGAGCACCGCGCCCGCCGCGCCGACCACCGCGCCGAGCACGCCGACAATCGCGCCCCCCGCCAAACCGCCGTGCGCACCGCTGATCGCCGCACCGCTCACCGCGCCCAGCACGATGCGCGCGCCGAACTGCATCGGCACCTTGCGGCTGGGTGTTTCGGGAAGCTGGTCGGTAATCAGTTCGACGACCGCCAGCACGGTGAAGATGTACGGCGTGGCGGTAAAGCCGAGAAACGCGAGCGGCGTGCCTTGCAGCGGCAACCATCCGAGATGCGCCGCCCAGCTGACGGCGGCGGGAGCGGTCATCGCGCGAAGGCCGGCAATGATGCCGATTAGCAATGCGAGGACGTACACGGACATGGCGGACTCCGGATCGAGGGCAATGATGCACGGTTGGACAAGCCGACGGATTACCGGGACGAACGTCGGCAGAGCATGTCGAGCATTTCACCTGGACAGTCAACTTCTCACCGTATCCATCGAGGCGGTCCGCCAACGCCTGCGCAGCTGCCCCCTTTCGGTGTGACCCTAGTGTCGCACAATTCGACTGGTGAAACGCGGGCGAAAACCGCTGAACGCATCCGTTGCGGTTCCTCGGTTCCACTCATGCGCGCGGCCACGCGCGGGCGTCGCGCCGATGCAGACGCCTACGCTAAAGTTGACGTTGCAGCCACCACCAGCGCCCCAACGCTTGCAATCGCCGCGTTGCTGCGCGCCGCGTCGCCGTCCGCCCCGGTGAGATAGGCGGTCACGAGCACCGGGCCGCGTCCCGGCGGCCACAGAATCGCGATGTCGTTGGCGGTGCCGTGGTCGCCGGTGCCGGTTTTATCGCCGACACCCCAGTCCTGCGGCAGCTTCGCGCGCAGCCGCGCGCCGCCGGTCTCGTTGGCCGCGAGCCAGGCCAGCAACTGCGCCCGCGACGCCCGCGACAGATGCTCTCCCAGCGCCAGTTCGCGCAGATTGCCGAGCATCGCGTTGGGCGTGGTGGTGTCGCGCGGATCGCCGGGCGTCGCTTCGTTGAGCATCGGCTCGATGCGGTCCAGCCGTGTGATGCCGTCTCCGAGGCTGCGCGCGAACGCGGTCACCGCCGACGGACCGCCAAGGCTCGCGAGCAGCAGATTGGCCGCCGTGTTGTCGCTGAGCGTGAGCGCCGCCTTGCATAACTCCGCGATGCTCATGCCCGCGTCGCCGGTGAGTTCGCGAGTATGGGGGCGGGTGCCCGGCGAATTCGGCACAAGGTCGCGTTCGGAAAACACGACGCGCCGCTGCAAGTCCTCCTCGCCGCGATCCACGCGCGTCAGAACGGCGCCAGCCGCCAGCAGCTTGAAGGTGCTGCACATCGGAAAGCGCTCGTCCGACCGCAAGCCGGCGTGCAGGCTGGACGTCGTATCGACGATCGACACGCCCAGCCGCCCGCCGCTTTCCGCCTCGATCCGCGCGAGCCGCTCACGGATCGCGTCCGCGCGGGCCAGCTCGCCGCCGCGCTTCGAAGTACCCGCCGTGCCCGCCGCCTGCACCGATTTCCCCAACGCGCCGGTACTGCCAAGCGCAACCCCAGCTATCGAAACGCCGAGCATCCCACCCGCGAATTTCCGTCTCGTGATCATTGCCGCTCCCTTTGTGAAGCCGCAACTATCGGTTTTTCCCCCGCTGCTGGCAAACGATGATAAGTTAGCCGACTCACAAGAAAATCTTATGCCTTCGTCATGAGACCACATCTTCCGCTGAACGCATTGCGCGCGTTCGAATCGTCCGCGAGACATCTGAGCTTCACGCGCGCCGCCCTCGAACTGAACGTCACCCAAGCCGCTGTCAGCCAACAGGTCCGCACACTGGAGGAGCGGTTGGGCACCGCGCTCTTCAAGCGTCTGCCGCGCGGCCTCGCGATGACCGACGAAGGTCTCGCGCTGCGCCCGGTTCTGAGCGACGCGTTCGATCGTATCGAAGCCGTGCTCAAGCAATTCGAAGGCGGCCACTTTCACGAGGTGCTGACGATCGGCGTGGTCGGCACGTTCGCGGTGGGCTGGCTGATGCCGCGCCTCAAGTCGTTTCGCGACGCGCATCCGTTCGTCGAACTGCGGCTCCTGACCAACAACAACCTGGTCGATCTCGCCACTGAAGGTCTCGACTTCGCGATCCGCTTCGGCGACGGCACGTGGCCGGGTTTGCTCGCCACCCGGCTGCTCGACGCGCCGCTCGCGCTGCTGTGCACGCCGGAGATCGCCGCGCGTCTATCGACGCCCGACGACCTCGCCGGCGAAACTCTGCTGCGGTCCTATCGCGCCGACGACTGGATGAACTGGTTCCGCGCCGCCGGCATTCCACCGCGTCCGGTTCGCGGGCCGGTGTTCGATTCGTCGCGGCTGATGGTGGAAGCGGCGATGCAGGGCGCGGGTATCGCGCTTGCGCCCGCGCTGATGTTCGATCGCGAGATCAACACGGGGCGCCTCGTGCGCCCGTTCAATGTGGAGGTTCACGCCGGCAGTTACTGGCTGACCTGCCTGAAAGGCAAGCCGCTGACGCCGGCGATGCTGCTGTTCAGTCAATGGATCATCAAGGAAGCGGCACAGCACGCGCCCGACTAGCAAAGCGCGGTGCGGCGATGGCCGTTCATCGCGGGCCGCTCGGCTTGCGGCGGGAATACGTTCCACGAACCGTCGTCATGGCGAAAGAAGAAGATCGACAGCAGGCCGCCTGGCCGCAGCGCTTCAACGCAGACATAACGCTGATGCGAAGCGCGATGGCAAAACTCCACGACCCGCGCGGGCATCGACGGGGTGGGCGCGAGCCATTTGTCGACGGCCCAATGCAAACTCTTTTCGGTGGCAGCCATGATGCTCTCCTTGAATCCTTGATTACCTGAATCGCTGAAATCCGGTGTCGTTCGGCTCACGCCGGGGTTCACGCCAATTGCGCGGTACCGTGAGCGCCCTTCGCACCGCTTTCGACAAAAGCCTTCACCAGACACACCAGCGCAAGCACGCCGGCGCGCGGATGGCGCAAGCAGCAGTGCACCTGTTCGCTGCGGCTCTCGCCGAGCAGGCACCATGCGCAAAAGTGTTCGCAGTTGTTGGTCAAGAGGCGGTAGTTGTTTTCGCCGAGACGGGAGCGGGCGCGGCGCACGGCTTCTTCGCCGACATAACGCGCGCTCGGCGTCGAGCGGATCGACAGCGCATGGCCGGCGGCGAAGCGGGTCAACTCCACTTCCTCGACCGGGCCGCGATGCGCGGAACTCGCGAAGCCCGCGTAGTGGACCACGCGGCCATTGCCGACGTAGATGCCGTGGTGTTCGTAGCCGCGCCGTTGCGTGACGAGATGCGCGCCGATCGGCAGGTCGATGGTGGACGTCGCAGCCTCGTGTGAATCGCAGCCTTCGCTATTCGTCTTGAGAGGGTTGGTGTTCATGGCTCGCCTCGTTTCGATTTCCAACACTGTTGCGAGAGCTTTTGCATCAACCGGGCCATGTGTGGCAAAGCCTTTATCTACAAGGCTTTTGGGTCTGACGATGGGAGTTTGAACGAAGCGAGTGTCTGCCGTGAGCCGACAGAATTCGCGCTAATATGTTGGCGCATGACACTCATTGCGGCTCATGGCGGATCACGGCGAGCGCCGGTTGTCCGCGCAGAGAAGAGCGTCGAAAAGCCGCTCGAATGTGTTGGGTCGCACACCGTTCGGAGGCCCAGCTTGTTGGCTGCAAGCCGACCTATACGAGCGCGAGCGATCCGGCGTCGCGTGCCGCAAGCACGCAGAATCGCCAAGCAATCAATGCGTTAGGGCATACCCCGCTGTGGGGGCTGCACATTGGCATAGCACTTGCACCATAACGTGCGGATCCTTTTAAACCGCGTGTTGCCCCGCGCGGCCAACCGGAGAACGTCATGGCTTGCATCACAGTAAACGACCTCACGCTGAACCTCGCGCTCGACCGCAAAGCGATGGCGGCAATTCGCGGCGGCGGCGGCGCGCCCTGGGTATACGGCTGGATTCAGCCGTATGTGCGCGAAGCGCCGAGCATTGGACCTGTCGTCAACCTGTACGAGGTGTCCAACAACTTCTATGCTAACCAGATGATCAACCAGTTCCAGTCGGTCGATGTCCGCAACACCGGCGCGAACTCGAACATCAGTGTCTCTCCCGACGCCCGCAGTAGAAACGATACGGTGTAGCCGTTGTGACCTGTGCGAGCCAATTTCGCTGGACGTCGTCCGCGCGTTCCGACGCGGGACGCGTGCGTGAAATCAACGAAGACGCCTGCCTCGACCAGCCCGAGCCGGGACGCTGGGCCGTCGCCGACGGCATGGGCGGGCACGCGGTCGGCGATCTGGCGAGCCGTCTCGTGATCGACGCGTTGAGCCGGCTCGCGTCGCCGGTCAGCATGAAAACGCTGATCGCCGACGCGCGCGCGCGGCTGCAAACCGCGAACCGCCAACTGCGCGACGAAGCCGCGCGCCGCCAGGTACAGCGCATCGGCAGCACGGTCGTCGTGCTGCTTGCGTGCGACCGCTTCTGCGGCTATCTGTGGGCGGGCGACAGCCGCATCTATCTGTACCGCGAAGGACAGTTGCGGCAACTCACACGTGATCACAGCCAGGTGGAGCAGCTCAAATCGCTCGGGGTTCTTACCGATGAAGAGGCGCGGCATCATCCGGCGCAACACATGATCACGCGCGCGGTGGGCGCAACGGACAAGCTCGAACTCGACGACGACGCGATCGAAGTCGCCGACGGCGACGTCTTCCTGCTATGCAGCGACGGCCTGAGCAACGAGCTGAGCGACGACGAAATCGTGTCGGTGCTGACCTCGACGGAGCGCGCGAACGCGTGCGAGGAACTGGTCGAACTGGCGCTCGCGCGCGGCGGCCGCGACAACATCACCGCCGTGGTCGTGCAAGCGGAAGATCCGAATGCGTCTGACAAGACCTTGTTGAATCCGTCGCCTTGAAGCTGAGTGCGGGTTGAATCTGCTTCGGTACGGCCCAGGCTCAACGAGCCTCACACCTCGTCTTCCTCGTCATGCTTGTTCTCCTCGCCGCCGTTCCTGCTCGCGGCGGGCGCATTGCGATTGCGGAAGTCCTTCGAATGCAGGCCGTGCTTCTTCAGCAGCATCTGCAGATGCGAGCGGTTCATGTCGATACGCCGCGCGAGTTCGGCAACCGTGCCGCTCACTTCGCGAAGGCCGCGCTCCAGAAACGCTTTCTCGGCGTCGTCGCTGGCGGCGCGCTTCGCGTCGCTCAGCGACATCAGATTCGCGACGCTGATCGGCTGCTCGCCACTCGCGCCCGCTCCATTCGGCGCAGCCGCCGAACCCGGCGCCGCAGGCCGCATATCCTGCGGCAGATGATCGACGTCCGCCATGTCGCCCGCCAGACACGACACGCGATACATCACGTTGCGCAACTCGCGGATATTGCCCGGATATGCATAGTTCAGCAGAAAGTCCCTCAAACGCGGGGTCAGTCTGACGGGCCTGCGCTTTAACGTGCCGGCCGCTTCGTCGCCGAACCATGCGATCAGCAGTGGTATTTCATCGCGGCGCTCGCGCAACGGCGGCAGCGTCACGTGAATCACGCTCAACCGGTAGAACAGGTCCTCGCGAAACTTGCCCTCTTCGCTGAGCTGCCGCAGATTACGATTGGTCGCCGCGACAATCCGCGTGTCGACCGCGATCGTTTCGTCGGAGCCCACGCGTTGAATCTCGTGCGCCTCCAGCACCCGCAGCAGTTTCACCTGGCCCGCGAGCGGCAGCTCGCCGATCTCGTCGAGAAAGATCGTACCGGTATGCGCGCTTTCGAATTTCCCCTTCCGATCATTCGACGCCCCGGTGAACGCGCCCTTGCGATGCCCGAACAATTCCGACTCCAGCAGATTCTCCGGAATCGCGCCGCAATTCACGGAGATGAACGGCTTGTCCGCGCGCGAGCCGTTCGCGTGAATCACCTTCGCCATCAGCTCCTTGCCGGTGCCGCTTTCACCGTCGATCAACACGGGCAAGTCGGTCGGCGCCGCCTTCTCGGCGATTTCGAGCGACTCCAGCAAACGCGGATTGTCGCCGAACGTCCCCTCGAAAATGAAGCTGCGCTCGAGCAATGCCTTTCTGCGCGCGCCGCGCGACTGGTCGGGTGGCTCCTGCGCCTCGGCGGCCACGGCCGCTTGCACGAAGCGCTCCTTGTGCGAAAGCTGCATCACTTCGTCTCGCAACGAGGTGGCTTGCCTGAGCAGCTTGTCGATATCCGCGCGCTCCAGCCGCGACGACCAGCGCAACGTCGAACGCAAAATCTCGATGCGCTCGATCAAACCCGCATAGGAAATCGCGGGGCTGGCCTCTTCAATCTGGTCGAGTATCTTCATCGTCATGCACTCAACTGTTTCTGGACCAGTTGGTAATACATCCCGCCGCGCTGAATCAGTTCATCGTGACGGCCCTGTTCGACAATCGCCCCTTCGTACAGCACGAGAATCTTGTCCGCCCGCATGATCGTGCTGAGCCGATGCGCGATGATCACCGCTGTGCGGCCCTTCAGAATGTCATGCATGTTGCCGAGAATATTGCTTTCCGATTGCGAATCGAGCGCCGAGGTCGCTTCGTCGAAAACGAGCAGGCGCGGGTCGTGATACAGCGCGCGCGCAATGCACAGCCGCTGGATCTGTCCGCCCGACAAACCGATTCCGCGTTCGCCGACAATCTGTTCATAGCCGAGCGGCATCTTGCTGATGAACGCGTGCGCGTCGGCCATCTTCGCGACTTCCTCGATCCGGCGCCGGTCGGGCGAGTCGTCACCGCTCGCGATGTTCTCCGCGATCGTGCCGGAGAACAGCAGATTGCTCTGCATCACATAGCCGATCTGCGCACGGTAATATGCTTTATCGACCACGCCGAGATCGTAGCCGTCGATGCTCATCTTCCCTTCGGTCGGCGTGTAGAAGCCGACCAGCAGCTTCGCGAGCGTGGTCTTGCCCGAGCCGCTGCGCCCCACTATCGCCACCAGCTCGCCGGGCTTGATCTCGAAGCTGATGTTTTCGAGCACATAGGCCGAGTCGTTCTCGCCGTAACGGAAATAGACGCCGCTGAGGCTGATTTCGCCTTGCAGCTCCGGCAGCATCACGCGCGACGGCAAATCCTGCGGCCTCTGTTCGGGCTCGATATCGAGCACGTCGCCCAGGCGCTCCATCGCGACACCCGCATCGTTCAACATGCTCCACAAGCTGACGAGCCCCATCAGCGGACCCAGCACGCTGCCCATGAACGCGTTGAACGCGATCAGCTGGCCGATCGTCATTTCGCGCGCCAGCACCAGATTCGCGCCGACCCAGAGAATCGCAATCGTCGTCGCGGCATTCAGTAGCTGACTACCGAAGCTGACGAGAATGTTGAACGCATGCGCGCGATACTGCACTTCGAGCGCCTTCGCGTACTTCTTCTCCCAACGCAGGCGCACCGGCCGCTCGATGCCCATTCCCTTGATAGTCTCGACGCCCGCCAGCGCCTCCATCAGAAACGACTTCGATTCGGTCGCCGAGGTGAATACTTCGCGAGCGTAAGACTTGATCTTCGGCGTGGCCAGCACAGTCAGCCCCATGATCGGAATGACGAACGCGATCAACACCAGGGTCATCTTCACGTTGTAGACGAACATGATCGTGAAGTAGATGAACACCATCAGCAGGTTCAACGCGGTGGTGACGGTGGACTCGGTGAGGAACGCCCGGATCGTCTGGTTCTCCTGGAAGCGCGCAAAGATGTCGCCGGTCTTGCGCTTCGCGAAGAACGAGAACGGCAACGACATGGTGTGCTTGAAGAACTGCGACATCATCGCGAAGTCCATGTTGCGCACCATAAAGTTGGCGAGATACGCGCGGATCGTCGACATCAATTGCGAAAACACGTTGGCGATGATCAGCCCGCCTATCAGCAGATGCAGCAGGCTGACGTTCTGATGCACGATCACGCCGTCGAGAATGTTCTGGATGATGAGCGGCGGAATCACCCCTAACACCTGAATCACGAAGGTCGCGAGAAACAGATGGCCTAGTATCTTTTTGTACGGCTTCAGGTAGCCGACAAAGCGGATCCACGGCGAGCGCGCCGCCGACATCTGCAACAGATGCGGGCCGCCGGTAAACAACAGGCACGTGCCGCTCCAGCCGCGCTCGAAGTCCTCGACGGCCAACTTCCTGAAACCGAGCGCCGGGTCCGCCACCCACACATAGTCCTTCGAGACCCCGTACACCACGACGTAGTGATAGCCCTCCCAATGCACGATGAACGGCAGGTCGAAGCCGCGCAGCGAATCGAACGTGCATTGCACACCGCGCGCCGTGAAGCCGAGCGATTCGCCAGCTCGCGCAAGACTGTCGAGCGTTGCGCCCTGGGTCGTGACGTTGGCGAGTTCGCGCAATTTGCCGAGCGTCATCGGGATACTGTAGTGGCGGCATATCATCGCGAGACACGCGGCGCCGCAATCCATCTCTTCCGCTTGCTCAACCAGCGCGAAGCGCTTGATGACTTTCTCGCCTAACTCGGGCTTGCTCTGCAAGTCGAGCATCAGCGGCAACTTGCGGCGCTGTTCGAGCCGCTTTTGCCGCTGCAATTCGCGGTCGCCGTAACGGATGCGCTCGTCGAGCACTTCGCGCAGCTTCGGATTGCGCTCGAGAATGAAATGAACCGTGCGCTCCGGAATCACCAGGAGCCGCGTATCGGTCGTCGCCACGACTGACGCCATCTGCTCCTGACGCATCAAGCACGCTTTCTCGCCGAAGATCTCGCCTTCACCGAGCGTCGCAAGCGTGTAGTCGTGGCCGTCCTCGTGCCGGACGATGCGCACTTCGCCTTGCCGCACCACATAGAGTCGCCGGTCGTCGCGTCCGTCCTGCTTGAGAATCTCCTTGCCCTCGGCGACCCGCTTCACGCCGACGCTGCGTACATACTCTTCCAGCTCCGCCTTGTTCAGCTTGCCGCGCAGATCGAACAACTGCGCGACGAAGCCGCCAGCCGAACTGATCGCCACATAGCTCGCGACGAACGCCAACGCGGCCTGGTTGCCGGCCATCACCGGCTCGATCGCGGCGCGCGGGATGAACAGCAACTCGGTTTTCGCCGACGCCCGCACCGACGCTTCGTGAACATACGTGCGCAACATCGCGATGTCGGCGAAGATCTCTCCCGACTTGCGCACACCCATGCTGGTTTCCTTGCCGTGCTCCTCCGTAAAGATGCGCACCGAGCCCGTGCGCACCACGTAAAGACCGTCGGCCACCTCGCCCGCGGAGCAGACCGTTTCGCCGAACGAATAGAAGCGGGCTTGCGCGTAGTCGGCAAGACGCTCGATCTCATCGCGCGAGAACGGCGAGAGAATTTCGACCGAGGCGAGAAACTCGGCGGCGGAAGGCGCGGTCTGGGGTGCGTCCATGTGCTTGCGGACCTCGGGTCGGCTGAATTCGTTGCGTTCGGTCTGGTGGCGCGTTCGCCTTAGCTTTCGCTATGAGGCGATCGGCGCAGACCGCCTAGCGCGCTTCGATCACATGCTCCTGCGCGCGCGCGATCAGCCAGCCTTCGCGCAGGAGCCGTCTGACTTCGGAGGCCACGTCCGCGTCGAGCGTCGCCGGATACTTGGCCGTCACCGCGAAAATCTCGAAACACGAGCGATCCGCCGACGGAAACGGCCCGAGCAGATCACCCACCGCCGCATTGAAAATCTTCGCTTCGATGTCCGGCTTCAACGAACCGCGCAGCACCTTGCCGATCACGCCACCCGCTTCGCGCGTATCCGCGATCGAATGCTCGCGCGCCATGTCCGCGAAACTGTCAGGATCGTCGCGCAGATACGAAATCATTTCCTTCGCCTTGCCCTCGCTGTCGAGCACGATATGGCTCACCTCGATCGAGTCGAACTTCGGCGAATTCAGCGCGAAATAATCGCGGATCGCGGCTTCGTTGCCGACCTGGTCGAGCATCTTCTCCTGATACAAACCATCGGTGATGAAGGCCTCGAACTCGTCGAGACTCACGTGCAGCACGTCGAGGTACTGGTTCATATCGGTCGCGCGATGCAGGCCGCGCACGCGGCGGAACTGATCGGCGCGCTGCTGGATCTCGTCGGCGCTCACCGTAATGCCCTGCTTCTTCGCCGCGTGCACCGTGAGCTTGTCGCGCACGATCTGCTCGATCAGGCTTTCGAACTGGCCGGTCAGCTTCAGAAGACGAATGAACTCGGACACGTCCACGACTTCATCATCGATACGCACTATCGCGGTCATTTCATTCGCTCCTTTAAATTGAGGTGTGGTCAATGCGCTCAACCCGCCACCTGTCTGAACGGATCAAGACCCAGATCGATCAGACGCCGCTCACGCACCACGATCTCGGCGCTCGCCGTCATGCCGTAGCGCAATGGGTAACGGGTGTCGGCGATCTGGTAGTAGTTCTTGTCGAGCGTGACGCGGCCTTCGTAGACCGGCTGCTTGTCCTGCGCCGAGGGCTTGGTGGCCGGTGAAATATAGGCGAGCGTGCCGCTGATCAGTCCATAGCGCTGGTACGGAAACGCGTTGAACTTCAGCTTGACCGGCAGGCCCTCATGCAGAAAAGCGCGGTCATGTTCGGCGATTTCGATCTTCAGCACGGGCCGCGCATCTTTCGGCGCGATGCCGCCGAGCGGCGCGTTCGCCTGAATCTTGTCGCCGCGCTGAGTCGACGTGACGTCGGTGATGACGCCCGAAACCGGCGCGAGAATCAGCAGGAAATTGTCTTTGTCGATGTTCTCGAAGCGAATTCGCGCGGCGGCCTCGGACACGAGTCGCGCGCTCTGCAATTGCAGGCGCACCTTGTCTTCCGCGTCGGTGATATCGCGCACCGCCGAATCGTATTGAAGCTGGAGATCGGTCGTCTGCTGGCCGCTGGTTTCCAGTTGCGCATTCGCCTGCGCGTATTCGTGACTCAGGCGGAAGTCCAGTTCCGCGAGCTTCGATTGTGCGACACGGTAGGCGTTGTCCGCTTCCAGCGAGGCCGTCCGCTTCTGCTCGACCTGCAATTCGGCGATCCCGCCGCCGCCCGGCTGCGCGAACAGCTTCGAGTAGCGATCCAGTTCCTGACGCGCGGCCTCGCGTGTGCGGCGCGCATTGTCGAGCGCGCTGCGCGCTTCGTCGAGTTCGGCCTTCTGCCCTTCGGCGAGCTTGGTGGTGCCTTCCGACACGCGGTTTTCGTGCAGACGTGCCTCGACTTCCATCTGCGCTTTCAACGCGGCGGCCTTGCGCTCCATCAGCGCCTTCTTTTCCGGGAACTGCTTCCAGTCACGCTCGGCGTCTTCGAGTTTGAGTTGCGCCTGCAGCGCATTGCTGGCCGCCTCGATCGCGCCGCGCGCATTCAGCCGCGCCAGCACGTCGCCTTTCGACACCGGCTGCCCCTCGGCAATGTAGAGGTCGGCCAGTTCGCCGTCGATTGGCGCATAGATGCGGCGCACTTCCGATTCCGGCGACAACGTCCCTTGCGCGCTGACGATCACATCCGCGCGGCCGACGAACGACCACAGCAAGCCGGCCACCACCAGCGCGACCATCGCCCAGATCAGGGCGCGCGCGATACGCACCGGCTCGGCGGTGAGAATCGCGATGCCTTCGACGCTGTGATCTTCCAGCGCCTCCGACAACGGCTTAGGGTGATTGTCGCGCTTCACTCTGCTCGCCTCCGATCAACGCCAGCTTCGCCTTCAGCAGTCCCGGGTCCAGCACCATGCGCAATTCCGTCAGCGAACGGCGCTGCAGATCGGTTTCGGCCTGGATGTCCGCGAGCAGGCGGTCGAAGTCCGCGGGATGATCGGCCTTCAGTTGCGTGTAGATGCGCATGCCCTGTTGCGCGGCCGTTTGCGCATCGGACAGCAGACGCGCCTCGCTGCGAAAGCCGGGCGAGATACCCGCTTCGAGCCGTTGCGTGCCGCCGATCGAACCGCTCGAACGATATTGCTTCCACAGGCTCTGCGCGCGCAGCATGAGGTCTTGCGCGCGCGCCAGCGCTTTGTCGTGCAGCGCGGCGACATCCTTCTGGATCGACTGCACGAACCACGTGTCGGTTTGCGGATCGAGACTCGCGTAGAACGACAGCAGGCGCTGGTCGTAATCCTTGCCGCCGCGCGTCTTCTGCAAGTCGGTGTACTGGTCGAGCAGCGCTTTCTTGTGCGCCGCTTCCGCCGCCAGCACATCGGACCATGGGCCCTCAGGCATCGCCTGCAAACCGGCCAGTGCCTGCTGCGCGTCGCCGCGCTGCCACGCGGCGTTCACCGCGTCATGACGCTCGATCACGTCCGTGGACGGCAAACGGCTCGCCGCGAGTTGCTGGAACTGCGCCTGAAAAGGCGGCGTGCTGAAACGCACCGACTTCAGCATCGCGAGCAACGGCGTCAATTGACGGCTCAGCGCGGCATTCAGCAACGCGGTGTACTGACGCAAATCCTCACGCACCCGGTCGAGGCCCGCGAGACGTGGATAGCGCTGCGCGTAATCGTCGAGCACGGGTGGCAGCGCGTCGGGTTTGTCGCGCGCGAGCTCGGTGCGGATCACGCCGTTCAGCCGGTCGATCGCCGCGACGTACACCGAATCGTCGCTTTCCAGCTTGCGCAGGTGACTGAGTGCCTGCGCGTACGGCTCGCCGAACACCGGCACGTAGGAAGCAATCCGGTCGAGCGCACGCTGATGGTTCTTTGCGTCGTCGTCCCAGCGTTGCAGCAGCGTGTTGATCGTGGACTCGTCCGCATACATGCGAATCGGCGCATCCACGCCGCCGCGCGCCGCCACGAAGCGCTCCAGATCGCCCACCCACTGCAATTCGCCGACCAGCGACGCAGCGTCCGCGTTATTCGCACTCAACGCTCCCATCTCCTTGAGCAGCGCGTCGGCCTGCTCGTACTGCGCCTTCTGCAACGCGTTCAGCCAGCCCGGCAGTTTCGCCTTCAGCAGCGCTTCGCTGGCGAGCGCGCTCACCTTGGTGTCCGCAGGATGATTCGCCAGATAGCTCTTTGCCGCCGTGACCGCGCTCGTGTAATCGCCGCTCGCCAGCAGATTCTTCAACTCGCGCTCCGACGAACCGTGCAGATAAAGCGTCACCGCAAGCGCCGCCACCACCACCACGCCCGCGCCGCCCCAAGCCGCGATGCGTCGAACGTTGGTGCGCTCGCCGTCCGCGAAAGCCTTGCCGAGTTCGCCCGCCAGCAGACGCCAGCGCCGCCGCGGCTTGCCCTTTGCGGCTACCGTTGCACCGGGTTTATTCACACCATGCGCGCCGTTCGCCCTGTTCGGCGCGTTGGCGTCGCTTGCGCCGTTCGCGCCATTGCCAACCGCCGCCGCCCGCGCGGCCCCGCTCAGCGTGTCGCGTTTGGCATGCCCGGAGACGGCCGATCCCCCTTCGTTGACTTCGTCTTCGCGTTGTAGCGCCGGGTCGACGCAAAAGATATCGAGGAACGAATGCGCGGCGCCCACGAACGTGGTCTTGTCAGTATCGGCCGCATCCTCGACGGTCGGGTTGAGCGATAGCTGGGTCACGGTGGGCTCGACGTCAGGGGGTTTCTGCAGCGACACCCTGTAGACGAAGTGGTCCCCGCCAAATGCAACGACGTCACCCTCCACCAGCGACAGCGCGCATTCGTCCAGGCGCTTTCCGCCAACGAAGGTGCCGTTGGTGCTGCCGAGATCCTCGACGTACAACTCGCCGCCCTTCAGAAAAATGTGCGCGTGACGTCGCGAGATGTAATTGACCTGATGCGGATAGCGGTCCTTATAGCGCGCAAAAACGTCGTCTGCCTTGCTGACGAGAAACGGGAACGCCTGCACCTCGATCGGCTGCAAGCCGAGGTCGTCGCGCTGCGGCATCAGCAACAGGCCGGGCGCGGGCGCCGCGCTCGCGGCAGCGACGATGCGCGCGCGCGGCTCGATGCCCACCCGGTAGCAAAGCTCGCCGCCGAAGCACAATTCGTCTCCCGCTCGCACGCGCGCCGGCGTCTGGCGCACCGCGGCGCCGTTCAGCGTCGTGCCGTTCTTGCTGCCGAGGTCGGCCACATATACCGCGCCGTGTTCCGTGAAAATGCGCGCATGACGGCGCGAAAGTCGCGCGATGCGCTCGGTCGGATAGTCGGTGAACGGGGCCTCGCTGCGGCCAACCGCGAACAGGTTGTCGACGATCCGGATCGCGTCGAGCGCCGGACGTTGCGAAGACGCAACCGGTGACAGCACCACGTCGAAGGCAGCGTCCACTGTCGCGCGCATCTCAGCAATCGGAGCTTCGCCGGCGGCCATTTTATCTGGATCACTAAGCGTTTACCCGCTGCGGCGAGAGCGCAGCGGAAACGAGACGAAGGACAACAGCGGAACAGTATTGTTGTGATGAGCCGCGAGAATTAAGGCAGCTTAACAATTGTAAGTCACGCATGGCGAGTGTCAATTTTCAGATCGTTGATGAGGAAAGCTTGCAACGCGTAATCCGCGACGGGACTTTCTGCATTGCGCGTGGGGTGACAGATTAGCTCAGTGCTCCTTTACTTGGCGTTTAATTTGCCTTGACTTGCGCCTGCACATCCACGCTCGGCCAGCCGCCGCCGAGCGCTTTATAAAGCAGCACCGTGTCGGACAGAATCAGTTGATGGTTGGCGAGCAGGTTCTGCTGCGCTTCGAGCAAGGTCCGTTCGGTTTCGAAAACTTCCAGTTGCGACACCACGCCAAGGCGCAATTGCGACTGAATCTGATCGGCGACGATTTGCAGGCGCGACACTTGCTCTTGCAATTCCACGCGCTGCGCCTTGTGCGAGCTCAGATTGACCAGCGCGTTCTCGACTTCCTCGAACGCGCCCATCACGGCCACGCGATACTGCTGTTCGGCCACCGTCGATTGCGCCTGGGTCACCTTCACGTGAGCCCGCACGCCGGGATCGAGTATGGGAATGTTGATGCTCGGCATCAAACCGAACGTGAACGATTTCAGCAGGTTGTTCAGCGCGAAACTCGCCGTGCCGCCATGCGCCGTGAGACCAATGGTCGGCAATTGAGCGAGCTTGGCCTGGCCGACGAGGTCGTAGGCCTCCAGCACCCTGAACTCCGCCGCCACCACGTCGGGGCGCCGCGCGAGCAGTTGCGCGGGCAAGCCTTCCGGCACCGTCGGCGGTTGCACGCGTTCCTGCAAATGGCCTTGAGGCAATTGAAACTCTCCCGCCGGCACGCCGATCAGCGTACACAGCGCGTTGTTGGCGATTGCGCGCGAGCGGCGCAGTTCGAGCAGCTCGTTCGTCAGCCGGTTGATCTCCGCCTGCTGGCGCAAAACCTGGGTTTGCGGCACGAGGCCGCTGCGGCGCTGGCCGTCGTAGATCGTCAGAATCTGCTTGTTGGTGACGAGCGTTTTCTGCTGCTGATCGATCTGGTCATCGAACTGCAGAATCTGAAAGTAGGTGCTCGCGACGTTCGCCACCAGTTCGAGATACCCTGCGCGCCAATCCGCCTCGCTGGCGTGGAATTCCGCCTTTTGCGCTTGCACGCCTTTTTCGACTTTGCCCCAGATATCAATGTCCCAGTTCACCTGCGCTGCGAGGTTGTACTGCTTGGTCAAGGGCTGGCCCGTGGTCTTTTCGAAATCGGCGCCGGCGCCGAGATCCATGGTCGGCAGCGCACCGGCTTTGGCTTCGTTGATCTGCGTACCGGCGACGCCGATGCGCGCGGCCAGCACCTTGATGTCGAAGTTGCCCGCAATCGCTTTGGCGATCAGCGTATCCAGATACGGATCGTGGAAGCCCTTCCACCAATCGGGCACGACGGTCGCCGCCGCCGACACAGGTACGCCCTTCTGATCCGACCACGACGCTTTGGCGGGCGTGTCCGGGCGCTTGTAGTCGGGCATGCTGACATCGATGCACGCAGACAGCGACAGCGCGCATGCCATTGCCGCGCAGATGCCGCGCAACGCAGCGCCGGCACGAGCCCGGCCGTTCGCACGCGGTGGCCGTACTGCGCAGTCATGTAGCGCCGATGTCGTGAACAGGCAGAAGCGCTGACGGACCGATGAATCAAGCAACGCTGACACGATAGTCTCCGATGTCGCCCGCTTCGCTACACAAAAAGAACGCCGCTGTCGGACAAAACCTCTCCTGCGCGTCTTCGTCATCGAAGCGGGCGAGCAGGTCGGCGGGGGAGCGGGCGGTGACGCGAGGGGGTGCGTGGAAAGGACGATTGAACGAGCTGTTTTTTTAGTAAGCGGCCGATGCGGGAGGACCCACGCGCGGGCTGTCGGGCCCGCGCGTGGTCCGCGCCGCTCAGGACACGTAGATGTTGTTGCTCGATTCGACATGCGGATTCATGTTGGTCGTGATGCCCGACACGAGCGCCGCGTTGTTGCCGTTCGCGTTCTCGAGGTACATCGACGTGTTGATCAGCTGGGTGGCGTTGACGGTCTTGCTGTTGTTCGGCGCATACACCGGCGCGAAGCTGAAGTACGACGACGACGGGTAGCCGTTTCCGCCGCGCACGGCGCTCATGGCCTTGCTGTCGAGTTCTTCGGTGATGGACAGGTCTTTGATCATCAGCGTGTTCATGGTAAATCTCCTGGGATGGGAAACAGCGCAGTGCTGCGTTCGGGTTCGAGCAACTTGTCTGCTCGGATGCCATTAATGCATGGGCCGTGCCAGCATTGCTTTCCGAGCCTAAGAAATCTGCAGAAGTGCTGCAAATAAAGGGATTTACAGGTGCACCGCGGCTTTGTTCGCGGTAGTGGCGCGGGGACGGCCAGGATGGGATGGTGGATCGCGGCCAACAACTCCTGAGAAGCTGTTGGCCAGTTCGCGACGGTCGGTGAACGAAGCGCGCTGCGCGCCGACTCAGCGCGCAATCACCGTGATCTTCTTCGAATACACCGGCGGATTGTGCGGCACATGCATGTCGTCGCCCATCAGCAACTGCAACGTGTGCTTGCCCGGTGGAAGCTGAATCATGGTTTCCGTTTCGCCCGCGCCGAAATGCAGATGATTGCGGTCCGACGGAATTTCCTGGTCCATCGGCGGCAGGTCGGTGTCGATCAGCAGATGATGGTGGCCGGTGTTCGGATACTTGACGCCCTTCGGCGCCACGCCCATGAAGCGCAAGCCGAACCACACCCGAAAGGGCTTGTTGGCGGGCACCACCTGGCCATCGTTCGGATAGCCGATATATTCATGGGCGCCGGGCGGGGCCGGCGTCGTGCCGGCCGCCGCGAATTCCGGCGCGGCCCATACCGCCGATGCCACAAGCGCCGCGACCGCGATGATCTTGTACATGAGGTCTCTCCGTGTTGGCGAAGCCGTTCTGAACGAGCGGGTCGCGCTAGTCTTTTTGCACGGTGATGGTGATCTTCTTCGAATACACGGGCGGAACGTGCGGCACGTGGTTGTGATCGCCGAGAATCAGTTGCAACGTGTGCTTGCCCGGCGGCAACTCGATGCGCGCGTCCGTCTCACCCGCGCCGAAGTGCAGGTGATTGCGGTCCGATGGAATCTCCTGATCGAGCGGCGGCAGGTCAGTGTCGATCAGTAGATGGTGATGGCCGGTGTTCGGAAACGCGACACCCTTCGGGCACACGCCCATATTGCGCAAGCCCATGCGCACCCACAGCTTGCCGCCGTGAATCACCGCGCCATCCGACGGCCAGATGATGTATTCCTCCGCGCCGGGCGGCGACGCGGTCTGCTCCGCCGGCGCGGCGCCCAATGGCGCCACGCTGCCGAGCGCCGCGAGGAACGTCGCGCACACGGCGGCGCGCAAGGCATTCCGGCGCGCCTGCGCTCGACGGCGTGTGTCGAAAGTAACGGGGGTGAGGGTTCTTCTTCGCATAGCGCACTCTCCCGAAGAGTGGTCGTGGCGCCTCGGCTGCGCAAAGGTAGGCCACCCGTTCCGGCTGGATGTCGCGGGCGCGCGTGACTGAACGGCCGCCTAGTTAAAACGACTGTGCGGCGTTACTTTGTGAAATTAGCTTAGGACGTAACTTGCCAAAAAGATACGCCACACTCGTTAACCGTATGACGCATCGAGGCACGTGACGGTTGTGACGCTCAAAGCGCGTGCTATCGTTATTAACAGGTTGCAGATGGATGGTCGGTGGCATGGATGCTTTGCCCGAAGCACTCCGGCGAATGCTGCGAGCAGCGCGGTCATCGAATGCCTAAGTTCTGTCCGGTACAAACAGGATGTGAAGATGTGGCGAATATTCCTGCTGGTGTGCATGGCCGGAGCAATGCAGGCGCAATGGGGCAATGCTTGCGCCGCCGCGCCGCAACGCGAATACGCGCAGTGGACAGTGGCTGATGCAACGACCGGGGCCAAGGTGGGTGTAACGGATACGGCGCTCCCGCCATTCATACCGATCACGTCATCGCGCGGCAATGCGCAGTCTCCACGTGTTGCGCTAGTGATCGGCAACGGCACCTATGGCGATCTCGCGGACCCGCTCCAGCACAATGCGCCGCGCGACGCCGAAGCGATGCGCGACACGCTTCGTGCGCTCGGCTTCGATGTCGTCACGCTCACGAATGCCACGCCCCAGGCAATGCGACAAGCGATCGGCCAATTCCGTGAGCGCTTGCGGGCAGGCGGCGTTGGTCTCTTCTATTTCGGTGGACACGGCATGCAAATTGGCCGGCGGACTCTTCTCATGTCTGCTGGGGTCGACGCGCGCTTGCCGGCTTCGCTCGCGAGCCACGGTATCGAATTGCAAAACGTATTGCAGGCGATGCAGGCGCCGCGCGCCGGCCGGCTCAATCTCGTGATTCTCGATACCTGCCTGAACAACCCGTTCGCGCACGACGCAACCGGCGAGCCGCAAGCGCCGCCAGCCGACACGCTGATCGCCTATGCAACCGCGCCCGGCGGCTTCGCGGCGGATGGCGCGCGGCACGGCGTCTATACGAATGCATTGCTGCGTGCGCTGCATAGCGGATCGCCGCAAACGCTGGGCAGTCTGTTTCAACACGTCGCCGCGCAAGTTCAGATTGCGACCGGCGACGAGCAACGACCGTGGATTGCTGCGGCGCTTCCTTTATCGCTTCAACTCAGCGGTGCCGCTCGTCGGGAGGCCAGCGCGCTGCTCGCGCGGGCCGATCACGATGATCCCGTCGTCACCCTGCACAGCAGAGGCATTTTGCCGAAAGACAGTAGCGAGCAATACGAAATCACGTTCTGGAATTCGATCAAGGACAGCAACTACCCGGCCGATTACGAGGCCTATCTGAAGGCCTATCCGAACGGCCGCTTTGCGACGCTCGCTCATGCGCGCATCGACCGCCTGCGGGCGGCGGCGAGCGCCGCGCCAGCGGCGGCCGCGCCCGCTGCGCCTGCGGCTGCACCGGCGCAGCAAACGGCACGGCCCGCAGCGCCTGCCAATGCACCAGGCAACGCCCCGGTGCCGGAGCACGCGCGCACGGCGTCCACCCCAACACCCGCAGCGACGCCACCCACCACGGCGCCCGCCGCGCCGCCCGCCGCCGCAGTCGCGCAAAAGCCCGCCCCTACGCATCCACCCAGCGCAAGCGAAAGTCGCGACTGCGCCACCTGCCCGATCATGGTCCCGGTGCCCGCAGGTTCGTTCGCGATGGGCAACAGCACCGACGATCCATCCGAGAAGCCGGTCCATCACGTGAGCATCGGCGCGCCGTTCGCGATCGGCAAATACGAGGTGACGGTCGAGCAATGGAACGCTTGCGTAGCCGCCAATGCATGTCAGAAGCTCACGCCCGAGAGCAATGCCAACAAGGCCGCGCCGGCCCGCGACCTGAGCTGGGACGACGCGCAGCAGTACGTGAAATGGCTCAGCAAAGTCACGGGCAAGTCCTATCGCCTGCCCACCGAGGCGGAATGGGAATACGCTGACCGGGCCGGCACCACGACCGCGTACTGGTGGGGCGATCAGATGCGCAAAGGCAGCGCCAATTGCAAGGACTGCGGCGATCCGTGGCACAAGGAAGGGCCGGAGCCAGTCGGGTCGTTCGCGCCGAATCCGCTCGGCCTGTACGACATGAACGGCAGCGTCTGGGAATGGACCGCCGACTGCTGGCACAACAACTACCAGGGCGCGCCCGTCGACGGCCATGCGTGGGACAGCCCCGGCTGCGACATGCGCGTGATTCGCGGCGGCTCGTGGCGCGAAGGCGGCAGCTACATGCTCACCGCGACGCGCTTCAAGTACAGCGCCGGGGTGCGTCAATCGCAGGATGGCTTCCGGGTCGTCAAAGATCTCAAGTGACGCATGCGCTTCGCAGCGGCGGGTTCGCAATCGAGGCCTGCGGCTGCGATAAATGCAAGCTCTCGTCGGCTTCGTTCAAGACGCTCAAGGCGTGCGTGGCTTCGTCGTGATCGGCGCAAAATCGGCGACGATATGATCCTGGCTGTATTTGCCGCCGATTTGCGTGAGCCGCGTGTCGAGCGCTCGCAGATAATCGGCGCGCGGTTCGCTTTCCGGACGCGGCTTGTCAAATAGCGGCGCCGGCGTAATCAGCAGCACCACCATCTCCGCACCGAACGGCTTCGAAATGATCCAGTCGCCCGCGCTGCCGATCGTGGCCGCATAGTGCGGCGGCGCCTGATTGTCCTTCGCGCGCGGGCTCGGCACCATGTGCACGACGCTGCCGTCAAGCTGGTAGTAGTCGAGATTCACATACGAGTCGAAGCCCGGCGTGGTCACGTCGACCACCAACGGGTCGCCCTCGTGCAACTGACCACTGGCCGGCCGCACATGCAAAGCCGCAACGCGGCCCGCTTGCCAGTTGCGAATCCAATACGGCGCGAGCGCCTTGACCACGTCGCATTTGTCGTCGACTAGCGGCTCGGCTTCGAGCGTCAGCCTATCGACACCGGGCAACGCCGCCAACGTGTCCTTCAGATGCCCCGCGCCGTAGCGCTGCGAGACGAATCCACGCACCGTCAGCGAGTGGTCCTGCACGGTGGCGGATAGCGCCGAGCATGGCACTTGAGCCAACATGGGGGCGATGGCGGCGAGCGTCAGGGCGGGTTTGGGCGCAGGCGGCGCTGGGGGAGATGGATTGGGCGATGTGGCCAGAGGCGCGGACGGCGATGTGGCGGGCGCTGTCGCGCCCGGCGCGGACGGCGTCGAATCTGGCGCGGTGTTCGCCGCGACCGCCGGCGCAGCAGCGGACGCCGGATTCGCATCCGGCCCGACCTCCCCCCGATCCGCCTGATCTGCCACCACCCGCGAAGCCTCCATATCCGTCGGCACGTTACCCTGCCGCCCCGGTCCCGAGCGCAACGCGAACACGCCCACCGCCGCCGCGCACACCACGGCAAAACTCGCGAGTCCCACCTTCGCCAACGCGCCCGACTTCTCCGCGCGCGCTTCGTTGTCGAATTCCGCGATGAAGCGCACCACGCTCGGCATGCGCGTGTTGCGATCGAACGACAGCGCGGCGCGCAACGCGCGCCATTGCCGCGAATCGAGGTTGGGCGGACGCTGCACCTTGAAGTCGGCATTGCGCGCCTGGGTCGCTGACAGCCGGTCGAACGGATGGTGGCCGGTCAGCAACTCGTAGGTGATGCAGCCGAGCGCATAGATATCGTCGCGCGGGTCCGGCTCGCGATGCTCGATCATCTCCGGGCTTGCATACGCGGGCGTCAACGCGCCCAGGCTGCCCGGATCGAACACGGTCGCGTCGCTCTCCTCTTCAGGCCGCTGGAACACGCGCGCAATGCCGAAGTCGATCACTTTCACTTCGGCGTTGGTGGTCAGAAACACGTTGGCGGGCTTGAAGTCGCAATGGACGAAGCCGCGCTCATGCGCATAAGCGAGCGCGGCGCTCATGCCGCGCACGATCGGCAGCGCCGCACGCACCGGCATGCCCTGATAGCCCGGCGTGCGCAGCAACTGGCTGAGCGGCTTGCCGCTCAGATACTCCATCGTCAGATAGACGATCGGACCGTCGCGGTCGAAGTCGTACACCGTGATGATGTTGCGATGCGCGAGCACCTGCGCCTTGCGCGCTTCGCGCTGCAACGCGACGAGCGAATTCGGATTGCCGCGAAACTGGACGTTCAGCACCTTGATCGCGAGATACGGCTTGCGATCCGACGCTTCGAGCTTGCGCAGATCGAGCGCCTTGTACACCGTGCCCATACCGCCGACGCCGAGACATTCTTCGAGCACGAAACGGTTGTTCAGCGTGTCGCCGGTGCCTTTGATCTGGTCGTGTCCCGTGACACCGGGTGGGTTGGCGGCATTGCCTGCGCTGCTCGAGTTGCTTGCGCTGCTTGCGCTGCTTGCGCTGCTTGCATTGTCCGCACTCGAGGAACGCACCGATGGAATCTCCACCGATGTCTGAATGCCGGTTTCCTCGCCGCCCGCCGCCACGTTCGACACGCGCAACTGCTCGATACGCCGCCGCACTTCCACGTATAGATCCTCGGGCAACGGCGCCTGACGATGCGCCGCGCCAAGCATCTCCAGCAGCTGCGCGGGACCGAGTCCTCCGGTCGTCAACGTGCTGTCGAGTTGAGCGACGAACTCGTCACGGGACAGCTCGCCGGTCTGATAGTCGTGAATCACACGCGCAAGGCTAGCCATTTGTGCGAAGCGCCGCCGCTGCCGTTGGGCCGGATCGCATGCGACCGAAGCCACGCGGGCTGATAGAAAACCTGTCGTAACCAGTTACATGTGCCGCTTCGATACTAGCTCCCGGCCCGCGCTTTCGCAAACCAGGATTGGCCCGCGCTGCGCATCGCGCACGCGGCACGCCGATGTCGCACAGCATCCAACAGCAAACGGCCGGGTGTCGGACATGCGCCACCGCTCGCGGGTCCACGAAGCATGCCGCCGCGCTGTCTCCGATCGTTCCGTGAGACGCGCAAGCCTTGCGCAGCGGGGCTTCGTCAACTTTATTAGGAACCTTGAATAAAACTGGCACAGCCCATGCGTTAGTGATACCCGAGCAGACAAATTGCTCGAACCCAGTCGCAGGACCGCGATAATTCTTTCCAGGAGACTTACCATGAAGACGCTGATGATCAAAGACCTGTCCATCACCGAAGAACTCGACAGCAAGGCCATGAGCGCCGTGCGCGGCGGCTACGGCCCGTCGGTCTCGTACTACAAGTTCAGCCCGGTCTTTGCGCCGGACAACAGCAAGACCATCAACGCTACCCAACTGATCAGCAACGAGCTGAGCCAGCAGAACGCCAACGGCAACAACGTTGCGCTCGCGGCCGGCATCACCTCGACGCTCGATCCGTTCACTGTGTCGAGCAACAACATCCACGCGTAACGCGCGGCGAGGCGAAGCGTCCACACTTCGTGGCCGCTTCGCCTCACGCCGACCACGCCCGTCTTCCGCGCAACTTTGGAGAATCACCATGTCATCCCTCATGATTCGCGATCTGCCTGGCGCCCGCGAACTCGACCGCCGCGCAATGTCCGCGGTGGTCGGCGGCACGGGCAGCAGCATGCCCAGCCTTGAATCGGTGTCCGGCCTCAGCGGCATTGCCAATGTCAACGTCAATGTCAACGTCAACCAGGAGTTGAACCAGATGCAGTATGTGAGCGTCTCCGCGCTCAACGGCAACGGCTTCATCGGCGCCAACGTCCTGCCGCCGCTGCACCTGGACGTGAGCCCGATCCTGAAGGGCGCCAACTACGCTGCCGTGTGACCACGGGCAGCAGCGCGGGAACGGGGGTTCCCCGACTGCCGCCACATCATCACGGTTACGCAAGCCGCAAACAGATTTCCTATACTGATAGTGCGACGAGACCACCGAATGCAAAACGACACACAGGAGCGGCGGCCGGACCATGACAATGGTCGGCCGCCCGATTTCTTTTCCGGAGCCGCCATGGCAAAGCTCATCATCAAGGATCTGGCCGACAGCGTCGAACTCGACCGCGAGGCGATGGCCGCGATCGTCGGCGGCGCGCGCGTCGGTGCGCGCTCGAGTAGCGCCGCGCCGTTGGTGCCCGCCGCGACGCGGGTCGTCGAATATCCGCCAGGCTTTCCCGCCGCGCATCAGGCCATTGCCAATGCTGCCATGCCGCGCCCACGGCAACGCGGCTAGCTCCGAATCCGGTTCGTCACTGCAACGGCACGCGTGATCCACGCGTGCCGTTTGCATTGGTGTCATCGGAAGCTGCGGCGTGACCCAACCATTCGAGCGCGATGCGTCGGGGCGGACCGAACAGACCGGCGCGGCTTCGCATTGCGCACGCGCCATGGTCAACCGGCGTGCGGCGCACATCCTTACCTGCACTCGCGTTGCCGACACCCGCGAGATTCCCGCACGAGCCGCACCCGCATTGGCATATCCCTTGCAGAAACATGGCTGAGCATCGCATCGTGCTCGCCCCACTACTTCAAGGAGTATCGCCATGAAATCCACTGTCATTATCAAAGACCTGCCCCGTTGCGCGCATAGCCCCCGTGACGAAGCGACGCTCACCGCCGAACAGATGAAGACGCTGCGCGGCGGCCGTTCCGTGGTCGTCACCGTTGACAACGGCGCCACGGCCCACGTCGACGATTGGGAGATCAACACCGCAATCTTCGAAGGCCGCATCAAAGGCACCTATTTGTAGGACGCGCGAGAGGTCCGCAATTGCAAACCCGGCACCCGCTCACACGCACGTGATCCGGGTGCCGGTTCCATTGACCTGGTGAATGTCCGCACGCGGCGACGCCGCCCGCGTCGCGCTCACCTATGATGCTTAGGACGCCACGTGGTTTAATGCGTGCGGTCCGCCCATAGCCCACACGCATCCCACGCTATCCGGACAGCCCGATGGCGCAGCAGTGCGCGCGGCACCCGGCAGTCGACGCGCCGCGCAACACTAGCGACGATTGCGGCGCGCCACGAGCCGGCATCGCCAATCCATATTGGAGACACGCAATGAAATTCATCGTGCAATGGAAAGGTCTGCCGACAGCCGAAAATGCGGTAATCGAACGCTTCATGAAAACCGGCGGCCAGGTGCCGGACGGGGTCCAGTTGCTAGGACGTTGGCACGCCATCGGCGGATTGCAAGGCGTGGCGATCGTCGAGGCGGACGACACGCGCAACCTCGCGGCACTGTCGCTCGCATGGGGCGATTTGTTGTCGATGAGCATCCTTCCGGCGCTCACCGACGAAGACCTGGGCGCCGCGCTCGGCAAATTCCAGGCGGCCCGCCAGTGACCCTGGCCGATCCGCTCGCCGCTCAGCCATTCCGCTCAAACTGACCACGAAGCCTGTCATGCCCGCCGGATTCGCCACGCCGGTTCCCCCCGCACCTAGCGGACAACGGTTGCCCTTCCGCGAATCGCTGCTGGCGATGCTCGGCATCGCCTTCGTCGCGATGCTGGTGGCGCTGGATCAAACCATCGTCGGCACCGCGTTGCCGCGCATCGTCGCCGATCTGCGCGGTTTCGATCTGTACGCGTGGGTCGCGACGGCGTACATGCTGGCCTCCGTCATCACGATTCCGATCTTCGGGCGCCTGGGCGATCTGTTCGGCCGCAAGCCGTTTCTGATCGCGGCGATCCTGTTGTTCACCGGTGCGTCGGTGTTGTGCGGACTCGCCGGCAGCATGCTCGCGCTGGTGATTGCGCGCGGTCTGCAAGGCATCGGCGGCGGCATTCTGATCGGCACGGTGTTCGCCACCGTCGCCGATCTGTTCCCGAGTCCGAAGCTGCGGCTGCGCTGGCTGGTGTTCGTCACGTCCTCGTTCGGCGTCGCCAATATGGTGGGGCCGACACTCGGCGGCCTGCTGACGCAATACGGCGGCTGGCGGCTGGTGTTCTTCGTCAACGTGCCCGTCGGTGTCGTGTCGCTGCTATTCGTGCTGCGCTTTCTGCCGCCATTGCACGAGCTGCGACGCAAGGGCCCCGTGCGGCTCGACTGGCTCGGCGCGATCGTGCTCGCAATCACGTTCGGCGCGGTGCAGGTGCTGATCGAAGAGTTGCCGAGGCGCGGCGTCGATCGCACGACCATCGCGCTGGCCGTCCTCGCGGCAGGTTGTGCGTCGATCCTCTGGCTGTGGGAGCGGCGTGTCGGCGATCCGATCGTGCCGGTGGACATGCTGCTGGACCGCAAGCTGTGCGCGCTGTTCGCGATGTCGGTGCTGGGCGGCTTCGCGCTGTTTTCGCTGGTGTTCTATGTGCCGTTGCTGTTTCAGGGCGGCTATGCGATGTCCGCGCACGACTCGGGCATGCTGATCACGCCGCTGCTGCTCGGCACCACCATCGGCAGCGTGGTCAACAATCGCATCGTCACGCGAATCCGGCGCGCGAACGCGATCATGTACGCGGGCTTTGCGCTGTCCGCGCTCGCCTGTCTCAGCGTGGTGGTGCTGCGGGGCACGGAACCGCATCTGGTGTGGATGTCGTGCATGGGCATAAGCGGCCTCGGACTCGGTCTGGTTGCCACTAGTCTGACCGTGTGTTCGCAGCAGATCGCCGCGCACGGCAACGTCGGCGCGGCCACGGCGCTGCTGCAATCGCTGCGCACGTTCGGCGGCATGCTCGGCACCGTGATGACCGGCGCGCTGCTCGGCCATCTGTACTCGCGCGGCGTGCATCGCTCGCTCGATTCGTATCAGGCGACGCAGTGGTTCAAATCGTTCGCGAGTCCCGAACTGCTGGTGGATCGCGCGGAACAGGCCGCGCTGATCAATCGTCTGGTGAGCGCCGGCCATGCCGGCGACGCGATGATGCACTCCGCGCGCGAAGCGCTGGTGCAGTCGATTCACATCGGCATTCTGGTGGCGGGCGGCGCCGCGCTGCTCGGGCTGTGCCTCGCCTGGTTCGTGCCGCCCGTGCAGGTCGGTAACCTCGAAACCGACCCCGAGGTGGACGCACAGCCGCCCGCCGAGCCGCTCCCGCCGCACCGCAACGCGCTCTGAGCGGCGCGCCGCCACGGGCGCGAACGTTCTTCTTGCATTCTGTATCGACCGATATATAATCCGTTTCTATATCGACTGATACAGAATTTCGTCGACCACGCACGAAGCGCACGAAGGACACTGAACATGGCACGACCCCGCGGATTCGATGAGCAAGAGGTGCTGGAAGCAGCCAGCGCGGCCTTCTGGAGCAAGGGCTATGAGGCGACGTCCACGCGCGACCTCGTCAAGTCGACCGGTCTCACGCAGCCCAGCCTTTACAACGCGTTCGGCGACAAGCGCGGGTTGTTTCTGCGCGCGCTCGACCATTATCTGGAGCACATTCTGCGCGAGCGGATCAACCGGCTCGAAAAGACCGTGTCGCCGGCGCAGAGCATCACGCTGTTTTTCCACGAGGTCATCGAGCGCGCGATTGCCGATCCCGACAGGCGTGGCTGCATGCTGGTCAACTCGGCGCTGGAAACGTCATCGGATGACGAAGCATTCCGCCAAACCGTCGCCGCCGAAATGGCGGAAATCCGCGCGTTTTTCCATCGGGGCCTCGTCGCCGCACTGCAGAGCGGCGAAATCGCCGCTGTCGTTCCAACGGACGACGCCGCGTCTCATCTGCTCGCCACGCTGATTGGCATTCGCGTTCTCGCGCGGGTCACGCCGCAGTACGAGCTGCTTTACGGCGCGGTATCGCCGGCGTTGACGCTGCTCGGCTTGCCTGCGCTACCGCCGCCCGCGACGCCACCCGCTCTACCGGCGCAAGACGGCCAAGTCTGAGCCACGCGTCTGAACCGACGCATCCCTTCGTTTTCCACCGACATCCGGCAGCGCCGCCATTGGCGTGCGCACCGGCAAAGGAATCGTCATGTCCGCAACACCGTCTTCGTTAAGCACTGCCCAGCCCGCTTCACTCGACGCCCGCGCGATCTTCGCGACGTTCGCCGGCTTGTGCGGCGGTCTCGTCGCCATTGGCCTCGCGCGCTTCGCCTACACGCCGCTGATTCCGTCGTTGATCCAGGCGCACTGGTTCACGTCGTCGCAAGCGGTAACCCTCGGCGCGGCGAATTTCGCGGGCTATCTGATCGGCGCGCTGATCGGCCGGCCGCTCGCTTCAGTGCTGTCGAACCGCAACGCGTTGCGTCTGCTGATGGCGGTCGTGACCGCCGCCTTCTTCGCCTGTGCGTATCCGCTGTCGATTAGCTGGTTCTTCGCATGGCGCCTGCTGTCCGGCATTTCCGGCGGTGCGATCATGGTGCTGGTGGCGACTTCGATTCTTCCGCACATTCCCGCACCGCGTCGCGGATTTGTCAGCGGCATGATCTTTCTCGGGCTCGGTTTGGGCATCGCGGCATCCGGCACGCTGATTCCGAAGCTGCTGCACTTCGATTTGCAAACCACGTGGATCGGCCTCGGCGTGGTGGCGCTGGTATTGAGCGCGGCAAGCTGGTTCGGCTGGCCGTCGACCAATCCGCCAGCCCCGGTGATCCCGGCCGGCAGCCATCATGCCGCGCGTCCGCACGGCCTGAAGCTGCGCGTGCTTTACGCGCAATACGCGGCCAACGCGCTCGGCCTCGTGCCGGCGATGGTGTTGCTGGTCGACTACGTGGCGCGCGGCCTCGGACGAGGCGCGGCGATCGGCGCGGACTACTGGGTGCTGTACGGTCTCGCCGCGATTGCCGGTCCGGTGATTTGCGGCAACGTGGCCGATCGCATCGGTTTCGGCAACGCGTACCGGATCGCACTCTTTCTGCAAGCGGCCGCCGTGGCGATGCTCGCGCTGTCGGGCAGCACGCTCGCGCTGGCGACGGCGACCGTGATCCTCGGCATCTTCACGCCCGGCATCGTGCCGCTCGTGCTCGGCCGCATTCACGAACTCGTGCCGCACGATCACATCGAACAGCGGGCCTCATGGAGCCGCGCGACGACGGCCTTCGCGTTGTTCCAGGCGCTCGGCGGCTATGGGTACTCGTTTCTGTTCTCGCATACGCACAACGACTACGCGCTGATTTTCATCTGCGGTGCGGCGGCGCTTGCAGTGGCGTTTATCGCGGACCTCGTTGTATCGCGTTTCGGCACGGCTCGCCGCGTATCGGCGTGATCGGCTGACGACGGATTGAAGCGCCTGCGCGTTCGATACGTCGTGCTGGGCATGCGGTTTGCTCGACAAGGGCAGCGGTACTGTTTTCAGCCTGCCGCCGCCACAAGCGGCGTCAGTGAAGACAGGTCCTTGTCAACCAGGCGGAGGTCATTCATATGGTGGGAACTATTCTTCTGATCGTGCTGATTCTTCTGCTCATCGGCGCATTTCCGTCGTGGCCGCACAGCCGTTCGTGGGGCTACGGTCCGACCGGCGGGCTCGGCGTTGTCCTGATCGTGGTAATCGTGCTGCTGATTGCCGGCGTAATATAGCCAACGATTGCCGGCGCAATATAGCCAACGCGAGCCGATCCCTAGCGAGGCTCAACTCAGTCCAGCCGCCGGCTCCCATGCGATGCGTCGCATGGGAGCCGGCGGCGGCGTCACGTTCAGAGTCCCGGCACACCCTGTCACGCCGGAGCATGCCATGGAAAAGTTACTCGCCAATCAGGTTGCGTTGATCACGGGCGCCAGTTCCGGCATTGGCCATGGCGTCGCAAAAGCGCTGGCGAAGGTAGGCGCGGCCGTGGCGCTGAATTATCATTCGCATCCCGAAGGAGCGGAGCAGCTCGCCAGCGAGATCGAGAAAGCCGGCGGCGCAGCGTTCGCGCATCGAGCCAACGTGGCCGATCCCGCGCAGGTGGAGGCGATGTTCGATGCGTGCCGTGCGCGTTTCGGCAGTGTCGATATCGTGGTGGCGAATGCCGGCTTGCAGAAAGACAGCGCGTTCGCCGAGATGACGCTGGACGATTGGCAAACCGTGTTATCGACCAATCTGACCGGCCAATTCCTGACGAGCCAGGCAGCCGTCAAGGAATTTCGCCGACGCGGGCCTACGCCCGTATCCAAAGCGTTGGGCAAGATCATCTGCATGAGTTCGGTTCACGAAGTGATTCCGTGGGCCGGGCACGTTAATTACGCGGCGTCCAAAGGCGGCATTCAGATGTTCATGAAATCGCTCGCGCAGGAAGTCGCACCGGAGCGCATTCGCGTCAACTCCATAGCGCCCGGCGCGATCCGCACGCCGATCAACAAGGACGCGTGGGATTCCGACGACGCGCTCGCCAAACTATTGCAGTTGATTCCCTATGGCCGCGTGGGCAACGTGGACGATATCGGCAAGGCCGCCGTGTGGCTCGCTTCGGATGAAAGCGACTACGTGGTCGGCACGACCTTGTTCGTCGACGGCGGGATGACGTTGTATCCGAGCTTCGCCGACAACGGTTAGCGGTGGATCGGCTGATCGGCTGCATAGCCTTCGACCAGCTGTTCGAACAGATCCGCGTCGCCCATCTGGCCGCCCTTGAGCATGATCTCCATGCCGTCGAGTTCCGCGCGGCCGGCGTGAAGACGGCACACGGTCACGCCCGCCGGGAGCGGCGCGAAATACGATAGCCCCCATGCGCCGAGCGTTCGCACGGCGAAGCTGGATGTATCGCCGCCTGCTATGCCGATGCGTTGCAGCGGGACCGCGTTGAGAACCTGCTGTAGCAGCGTCGCGCAGGCTTGTGCGAGGTTGGGGAGCGCGGTGCTCGCGGTTGCAGAGTGCGTTGGGTCGGCGTGGTTTTGTGCGTGCGACGCGTGCGACGTTTTTGTCCTCGTCAGCGAATCCGCCGCACGGCGCGCCGTGTAGGCAAGCACGTTGCGGCCCTCGCGCAACGGCCCGGCAATCGCCGCCACACGTCCCGCGAGATAGGCCGACGCCGACGCGCCGGTCATCTGTTGCGGGTCCAATTCCACGCGCAGATACGAATGCGCTGCGCCGATCTGTACTTCGGTCAACGGCGACAAACTGCCGGCCAATACGAACACCGGCCCGCATGCGCGAGACAACGGCACGGCCGCATGCGTCGCCGGCGTTTCCGCGGGTGCATCAAGCGCCGATACATACGCCTGCGCGACGCTGCTCGCACCGATCGCGAGCAACGGCGCCGCCGCCGCATGACACTCGATCACGCGGCCAATCGCCTGCAAATGGGTGTCGTCGAGGACGTCGAACAGTAATGCTTCCGGCTTCGACCCGAGCCGCCGCCTCACCTCGGATTGCAGTGCGGCATCGCCCGCCGCATAGCAACGCCAGTCGATCGACTCTACGTGCCGGACCCCCTGGCGCCGCAGATGCACGCGCAAGTCCGCTTCGTTCATCGGCGTCACCGGATGACGGCTCATCGTCGGATGACGGTCGATGCGGTAGATCGACCGTTGCAGATCGTCCGCGCCGGCTGCGGCGAACAGTTCGCCGAACACGCAATAGCGCCGCAAATTCGGCTGGCCGCCGACCACCGCCACGAGTTCGTTCGCGCAATACTCGCGCAACGTGCGAAGCGCCACGCCGATGCTGCCGGTCTCCGGCGCGCTGTCGAAAGTCGAGCACACCTTGTAGTGCATCACCCGCACGCCGAGCGCGGCGAACGCAGCGCCGACGCGTGCGAGTTCCTGCCGCTGCGCGAGCGGCGGCATCGTCCGTGCGGCGCCCGCGACGCCTACCGCGTCGAGTTGGCCGAGCATCGAACGAGGCGCGGCATCCGGCGGTGCGAAAAACAGCATCGTGCGCAGGCCGGCGCGGGCGAGGTGCGCGAGCGTGTCGGTCGCGCCGGTGAAGTCGTCGCCGTAGAACGCGTAGGCCGGACCTTTGTTGCGCGTGTCGCGCACGTCGCTGACTTCGCTCATGTCGTCCCTGTCCCGAGCCGCGCTCACACGTGGCCGCCGAAGAATGCCAATGCGCGCCGCAGTTCCGGCATCCGCTGCGCGTACTCCTGCAACGGCGTGCCGGCCTGCACGGCCGCCCATGCCTGGCGTACGCTCGTCACCCCCGCCGCCGGACCGTCCGGATGCGCGAGAATGCCGCCGCCGGACATGAACAGCAGATCGGCGGAGCGCACCGCGTCGAAGGTCGCCGGCACGGTGCCGGCCCACTGTCCCGACGAAAACGCCGGCAACACCGCGTCGTCGCAACCCGAGGCGAGTGGCGTCGCGCAGTCGCGCGCCGACTCGATCACTTCGGCATCGCTTTGCGCGAATTTGCCGGCGAGGCCGTGCACGTGCACATGATCGACACCCGTCAATCGCCACAGCGTTTGGTACGCTTGAAACGACATGCCGAGCGCCGGATCGCGCGACATCATCCCGTAGCCGTTGCGATGCGCGTGCAACACAAGCGGCGTCGCGCGGCGCAGCGTCTGGATCGCGGCGAAGCCGCACCAGTTGATGCTCGCCATCACGCAATCACCGCCCTCGCGCTCGACCAGTTCCGCATGACGGCGCATCGCGTCGAGGTCGTCGGTGATATTGAAGGCGACCATCACGGGCCGGCCGCTGCGTTCGCGATAAGCGCGCACTTGCGCCATCACCGCGCGCACGCGTTCGGCCAACGGCGCATGCGCGGGGTTCGCGCATACTTCGTCATCCTTGATGAAATCGACGCCCGCTTCGCACAGTTCGCGCACGAGCGCCGCCGTTTCCGCCACGCTCAGACCGACATTCGGCTTGATGGTCGTGCCGATCATCGGCCGGTCCGTCACTTGCGTCAGTGCGCGCGTGCCCGCCACGCCATGGCGCGGCAATTCGAACCGCGCGCGATAGGAAGCGGGCAAACGTAACGACAACAGCCGCATGCCGGTGACTTCGCCGAGGTCGTACAGATTGCCCGCGACGGTCGCGGCCAGCGTCGGCAGGTTCGCGCCGATATTGGCGAGCGGAAACGCCAGCGTGACGCGCGCGCGCCGCCACGGCCCCGGCGTGTGTTGCCGCGCAAGCCAGGCGCTCGGCAAGCTCGGTTGCGTAGCGGCCTCCAGTTCCTCGATGCGCAGCACGCTCGCGCGGCTGCGCGCGCGCAGCGCATCGGTTTCGTTGGCGACCCGCACGAAGGTGCCGCTCGACTGCTCGCCGGCCATCACATCGGCAACGCGTGCCGGATCCAGCGGCGTCTCGATCAGATAGTCGGCTTCGAGGGTGTCGTCATCGAGTGGCCGCGACGGTTGCATCGCGCTCATAGCGTGCCCAGATCAGGAAAGCGGCGCACCGGCTCGCGGCCGTCCCAATCGCGCGACGCCGCGTAGATCATGTCGAACAGCTTGCCCTTCGGCCCCGCGATCTCCGACAGTTCGATCACCGTGCCCGGATGGTTTTCCGTATCGAAGTAGACGAAGCGCCCGTTGCGTCCCACTTCGCCGCTCATCGCCACCGTGAAGCCCTGGTCCTTGAGGCGCGCGAGATCCGCGTCGAACGAAGTGGTCCAGTATGCGTTGTGTTGCAAGCCGGTATGTCCGGCGGCAAGGAAGTCGCGATACATCGACGGCGCGTCGTTGCGCGTCTGGATCAGCTCGACCTGCAATAGTCCCGAGTTCGCCAGCGCGACCGAGTTGTGAACTTCATACGTTTGCCCGCGATACGTGTAGTTTTCGATCGGCACGCGTTCGTTATAGAACCACGGGCCCACGCCGAGCACACGGCTCCAGTAGTCCATCGCGGCTTCGATATCGCGCACCACGTAGCCTGCCTGCCGGATTTCGCCAAAGAAACGACTCATGAAACTCTCCCGAAGCTGCGGGGTTTGAAAGACGAGCGACGCCCCGGCGCTGCCGCAATGCAGCGCCCGAGTGTCGAACCTGTGAAGAAAACTTAGAGGAAGCCGATCGAAATCCAGGGAATCGCCGCGATCAGCAGCAAGCCCGCGATCAACGCGCCCATATACCCGACGATCGGTCGAATTCCCGTATCGGGATTCACCTTGCTGATCGCGCACGCCGAGTAGTAGCCGACGCCGAACGGCGGCGAAAAGAGGCCGACGCCCATCGACAGGATCACGACGATCGCGTAATGCACTTCATGCACACCTGCGAGCCGCGCGATCGGAAACAGCAGCGGCCCGAATAGCACGATCGCGGGAATGCCTTCGAGCACGCTGCCGAGCATCACGAACACGACGATCGACACCGCGAGAAAACCGTATGCGCCGCCCGGCATCGCGCCCATCAGTTGCGCGAGATCCTGCGAGAAGCCGGACTGCGTGAGCGCCCAAGCCATTGCGGTCGCGCAGCCGATGATGAACAGGATCGCGCCCGACAAGGTCGCTGCATCCACCAGCATGCGGCCGAGCCGCCGCCATTCGAAGCGCCGATAGACCAGCAGCCCGACGAGCATCGAATAGGCGATGCCGATGGTCGACACCTCGGTGGCCGTCGCCACGCCTTCGACCACCGCCATCCGAATCACGAACGGCAACGCCAGCGCGGGCACCGACACGATGAACAGCCGGCCGATCTGCCGCCTGGTAAAACGCTGCGCGCCGCTCAGATCTTCCTTCCGATAACGCCACCACACCACGACGCAAAGAATCAGCGCGAGCACGGCGCCCGGCAGCATGCCGGCGGTGAACAGCGCCGAGATCGACAGCCCCGTGACCGAGCCGATCGTGATCAACACGATGCTCGGCGGGATGGTTTCGCTTCGCGCGCCGGTTGTCGCGAGCAGCGCGACCAGATCGCCTTCGGATGCGCCGCGCTTTTTCATTTCGGGGAACAGCACCGGCGCGATCGCCGCCATGTCAGCCACTTTCGAGCCGGAGATGCCTGACACCAGATACATCGCGCCGATCAGCACGAACGACAGGCCGCCATGCACGTGACCGACGAGGCTCGCGAGAAATTCGATCATCGCGCGCGCCATGCCGGTCATTTCGATCAGCAAGCCGAGGAACACGAACAACGGCACGGCGAGCAGCACCAGATGCGACATGCCTTCGTCCATGCGGCCGACCACCACTTCGAGCGGCGTGAACGTGGAAAGGCCGAGAGAACCGAACGTAGCGAGCGCGAACGAGAAGCCGATCGGCACGCCCGAGAAAATGCCGATCGCCACCACGCCGACGAAAAGATCACGAGATTGACCTTGCCCAGCGTCTGGAACCACGGCCCGGCGAACACGGCCACCGCGCCGAGCAGCACGGCGATCGCGAGCACGATGACCACATCGCGCATCCGACTCACATGGGCGAGACGGATCAGGCCGACCAGCAGCATCAGCGCCGCGCCGATCGGCAACGCGAGCGCGCGCCACGCGTTGCTGATTTGCAGCGCGGGGGTGACGATCGCCGCTTCGCCGGAAGCGTAGTCGTAAGCGGGCGCGACCAATAGCGCGAGCAATGCGATCGACGCCGCGATCGCGAGCGTGTCGACGAATGCGCGCCGCTGCGGCGACAAGCGGCTGACGAGAGCGGTCATCCGCATGTGTTCGCCGCATCTTAGCGCGAGCACCGCGCCGAGCATCGCGAGCCACAGAAACAGAATGCCGGCCAGTTCATCCGACCACACGAGCGGCTGATGCATCACATAACGCGACACCACGCCCGCCAGCATCACGACGATCTCCACCGCTAATCTGCCCTGAAATCTGTACTGAATTCCATCCTTTGACGAAACTACTACGTGGGCACGCTGCGAGAATTACGCGCCATGCCGGTTGCTTGATACGTGTTCCGACTCGCTACGATGAAGCACAGACTGCGATCGCCCGTACGCTCGGGCGCCGCAATGCGCAAGGCAGCGAATCGCGCCGCAACGGCGATTCACGCTTGTGTGACGTGATGCTTTGTGCGGCGCGCTGCGTGTCTTCCGCGCACCTCGCAGGGCCATTTGAATCGGGTCGGGCACGGCGGATGCTGAGTCACCATCGTATTCAAACTTCGATACGAAAGGAGATCACATCATGCCTTATATACTCGGCTGGCTGCTTGGCGTTCCGTTGATCGTACTGGTCATCCTGTACCTGATCTTTCATTAACCCGTGCGCCATCCGCAGGCGCATGCCGTCGATCCGACGGCCACCTATTGCGATGCAGTTCGATCGACGGCTGCATGAGAGGCGACGCCCGTGTTTTGGGCGTCGCCTTTCGCATGTCTGCACTAGTCCACGCAGGCTTCGCGCTGCTCGTTCGGCACTCGCGCCTTTTCCCTTTGCACTGCGGAAAATAGCGCGTAAAACTAATGTCAGCAGTCCGCAAAATGCCATTTCTGCACACGTGCGCGAGCGCGCACGAGGAAGGAGGGACCGATGGCAAACAACGAGTACACACTGTCGCATCAGGATGTGGTGAAGGCCATCATCATTGATCAGAATATTCACGAGGGTTTCTGGACGCTCAACGTCAATTTCAACGTCGCCGCGAGCCACGGGCCGCGTGTGCCCGATCCCAGCCTCACTGTGACGATCAAGGGCATCGGCATCATGCGCGCGCCGCCAACCGATCCATTTGCGATCGACGCCGCACTCATCAATCCAACTCCGCCTCAACCGGTCGAAGGAACCGTGCACATCACGTCGGCCGTCAACGGCACGCATGGCAACAGCATGCAATTTTGCCGCGACGTGTACCGCAATGTCGCAGTACAGAGCCCGATTAAAGCGCCCATTAAACGAGGCTGATCGGGCCGAAGCCTCCGCGTTCAGCGATTAGCGGCGCAACGGAACGCGGCACGGCCGGCGGTATGCGATTGCTCGAATCAGCGTACCGCCGCCATCAGCGCACCCATGCCGACCAGTAAGCCGCCCATCAACCGATTCACGACGCGCAGCCGCTTCGCCCTTTGCAGAACCGTGCGCAAGCGGTGCGAGAAAATCGCGGTGCACGCGCCGCCCAACGCGAACACCAATGCAAACGTGGCGGCCAGCAACAAGTATTGCTGATTCGCGGACCAGTGCGCGTCACTCGAAGCCGTGCTGATGAACTGCGGGAAAAACGACGGAAAAAACAGCAGCGTTTTCGGGTTGAGTCCCGAAGTCGCGAAGCCGCGCCAGAACATGCTTCGTTGCTGATCGCTCGCCGCGGGACTCGCCAGACTGCCGCTGAGCCATTGCTTGCAGCCGAGATAGACCAGATAGATCGCGCCGGCCCAGCGCAGCGCGATCAATGCGCGTTCGTCGATCAGCAACAACGAGCTCAGGCACAGCGCGGTGAAAGCCAGTTGCAAAAGCACGGCACAGGTGCCGCCCCATATGCAGGGCAATGCCGCGCGCCAACCGGCGCTGAATGCTCGGCTCATCGTCAGTACGTTGACCGGACCGGGGGAGTAGACGAGAACGAGAGACGCAACAAGAAATGAAACGTACAGCTGGATCGGCATCGGTAGGCATGTGGTTACTGCATGCCCATGCGCGTTGCCGAAACACACGAGCTTCGGGCAGTGGGGAGCGCGGACTATCCTCAGAGCAAGCATCGGTCAGGAACATGCGTCCATGCCCGGCGAGCGCGCCTTCCGGCACTGATGGCGCCGGAATTCGCCCGCGTGCCGCCTTCCTGTGAAGGCGGCGAGACACCGGATGGCAGCTTGTGGCCGCGCAAGGCCGCGTAACCTGGAGCCCGCGGCCCGGATGGTCGTCCCGGGCATGAATGCACGCTGAAAATATACCCGGACGCCGGCTGGATAGGCTTCTTAAAGGCATTACCTAACCGATCCTCTGCGGAACAATGTTCCTATAGAATCGCCTTTTCCAGAACAAACTTCCGAACCGGTCCATGACTGCCCGAAAACGCCCGCTCGACAACCTGGATCGCAAGATCATGCGTGAGCTGCAGAAGAACGCCCGGCTGAGCAACGCCGAGCTTGCCGAACTGGTCGGCATGTCGACCACCGCGTGCTGGAATCGCACGCGCCAACTGGAAACCGAAGGGTATATCCGCGGCTATGTCGCCTTGCTCGATCAGCAGAAGCTCGGCTTCGCGGACGTGGTGCTGCTCGAAGTCACGCTCGACCGTCACGACGACGACGCGCTCGCCCGCTTCGGCGCCGAACTGGCGACGCTGTCCGAAGTGCTCGAAGCGTATCTGGTCTCGGGTGACTACGACTATCTGGTCAAAGTGGCGGTCGACGGCACGGCCGGCTACGAACGGTTCCTGCGTGAGAAGCTGTACAAGATCGCCGGCATTCGTCACAGCCGCTCGATGTTCGCGCTGCGCTGCATGAAGAGCATTCCGTCGATTGCGATCTGACGTGCCGGTGCGCCAAAGTCCGCCACTCGTACCGAGCGTTATTGCGCGGACCGCGACGCGGCGATGATCGCATCGGCAACGGCCTTCGGCTGGCTCACCATCGCGACATGGCTCGCATTCACGCGCGTCACTTTCGCGTCGATATTCGCGGCCATCTTCCGCTGCAGGTTCGGATCGATCATCCGGTCCTGACCCGAGATCACGAAGTACGACGGCTTGTCGTGCCACGCCGCTTTGGTCACCTTCGCCTCGATGCAGCCGGCAGCCCACGGCGCCTGCGTCGCGGCGATCAAACGCTTCTCCGGCAACGGCAGGTCCTGCGCGAAATCGTCGAGCACTGCTTTCGTCGAAAGCGTCAGGTAACCGGCGGCGTCCTTGCGCAGCTCGCTCGCCCAGACAGGCGCCGGCGCGCCTTTCGTCATGTCGGCGATGGACTGCCCGCTGTCGGGCGCGAACGCCGCCACGTAGACGAGACTCTTGACCTTGTCGTCGTTGCCCGCCTCGCTGACCACGACGCCGCCCCACGAATGGCCGACCAGGATGACCGGGCCCGCCTGCTGATCGATCACACGTTTGGTCGCCGACACATCATCGGCCAGCGAACTCAGCGGGTTCTGCACCGCCACCACGTGAAGCCCGCGCGCTTCGAGCAGCGGAATCACCTTGTCCCAACTGGAGCCGTCGGCGAATGCGCCATGCACGAGCACGACGTTCTTGCCCTTCAGATCCTGAGGCGGCGCGGCGTGCGAAGCCTGCAACATGCACAGTCCACCAAGCAGCAATGCGGACCCGAGGCACTTCTTGAGAAACGTGGTCATTGTCTATGTCTCGACAGGATGAAAACGGTATTGAATCGGCCGTCCGGTGAAAGCACGCGGACGGCCGGCATAATACAGCGCATGAGAGCGCGTGATAGCGATTACGAATGCGCGTAGATGTCGCCGAGGCCGATCACTTCCGAAGTGCTCGCCTTTGCATGGCTCATCGGCGCATGCGAACCCGAGGCCGAACTGTCCTTTGCGACACCGCCATACGCCGCGGCGGCCGAACCGCCCTCGGCATTGATGCGGGCCTGCGCGGCTTCAAGGTTGCTCGGGTAGTGGGCTTCGTCGCCCGCCGCGTTGTAGCCGGCCTTCTGCAACTGGACCAGTTCCGCGCGCACTTCGGCGCGGGTCAGCGGCTGTTGTGCCTGTGCAAACGAAACGACGGGGACGGCAACCAGCGCGGCGACGATAAGCGATTGAACGAGTTTCATGAGTTTTCTCCGGATATCAGGGTATGCAAAGTTCAAGGATTGAGCTGAACGCGACGTGGTTAAAAAAGGTCCGCCGTCATGTCCTGCCTGATGCAAACGCACTGTTGCGAATCAACCTTGCGTGTAGATATTTGAACCCGCCGACGTATCTGGAGTGTTTTCGTGAGTGCCGTTAATGCAAGCTTGTTTGTCTGAGTACCGGCCAGATACACTGGGATACAAAAAAGCCGCTCGGGAATTCCGAACGGCAATTCGGTAGTCAATGGCACGCACACGTCATGTAAAGCGCGCGACATCGATGATCGCGTCGGCAAATGCCTTCGGCGCTTCCTGCGGCAGGTTGTGTCCAATGCCGCCGCTGAGGTTGCGGTGCTGATACCGGCCCGTGAATTTCTTCGCGTACGCAGCCGGATCGGGATGCGCCGCGCCGTTCGCATCGCCTTCCATCGTGATGGTCGGCACCCCGATCGTCGGCGCCATCGCCAGACGCTTTTCCAGTTCGTCGTATTGCAGCTCCCCCTGGACCAGCCCCAGGCGCCACCGGTAGTTGTGAATCACCACCGCCACATGATCCGGATTGTTGAACGACTGCGCCGAGCGCTCGAACGTCGCATCGTCGAAATCCCATTTCGGCGACGCCGTGTGCCAGATCAGCTTGTTGAAGTCGTGCCGGTTCGCTTCATAGCCCGCGTAGCCGCGCTCCGTGGCGAAATAGAACTGGTACCACCACGTCAGTTCCGCCTTCGGCGGCAGTGGCGCGCGGTTCGCCTCCTGACTGCCGATCAGGTAGCCGCTCACCGACACCATCGCCTTGCATCGCTCGGGCCACAGCGCCGCGATGATGTTCACCGTGCGCGCGCCCCAGTCGAACCCGCCCAGCACCGCCTTGTCGATTTTCAGCGCGTCCATCAACGCGATGATGTCCACCGCGACCACCGCCTGCTGGCCGTTGCGCGGCGTATCGGCGGAGAGGAACCGCGTCGACCCATAGCCGCGCAGATACGGCACGATCACCCGGTAGCCCGCAGCCACCAGCAACGGCGTGACTTCCGCGAAGCTGTGGATGTCGTAAGGCCAACCGTGCAGCAGAATGACGACTGGTCCGTTCTGCGGACCCGCTTGCGCATAACCGATGCTCAGCGTGCCGGCGTTGATCTGCCGAATCGGCCCGAACGACGCGACGCCCGCCGTCTTCACACTGCCGGCCGTTGCATTGGACTGCGCGTGAGCGAGTCCGCTCAGACCCAACTCCAGCAGACTGACGCCTGCAATGGTGGTCCCTAGCAGACGGCGACGCCGCACATTGATCTGATCCGACATGGCTATTCTCCTTGCTAAAGTCAGAGGGTGACGGTGTGCAACGACTCGAACGACGGTCCCAGCGGCCGCACGCGAATCTCGGGATGCAAACGCTGCCAGGGCAGGTCGGCCGGGTCGGCGGCCATCGGACCGGGCGCTTTTGCCACGAGAATCGCGTCGGCAATCGCTTCGAAGTCCGCACGAAAATGAACCGAGCTTTTCAGCACGAGGACTTTCATCTGTTCGGGCTCGATCCCCGCGACCCGGAACAGGTTGCGATCGAACACTTGCATCTTGATCGAGCTGACCGCGATCCTGACACCCTCGATCCTCAAGCATGCAACCTGGCCGAGCTCGCCGTGCATGCCGTTGAGCATCGGACCATCGAAACGGAAGCGGCCGTCCGACAGATGCTCGACCTCGAACACCGCTTCGAGCGGCGCGTCACCTGGCACACCGGAACGGCCACCCAAAGGCACCGAAATCCGCGCGCCGACCCCGGCCCGATGTGCGGCCGCGGCGGCGTCCGCATCCCAGATCACGCCCACCGCCGCATTCGCCGCGCCATTGCGCAGCAACGCGCGCACCATGCCCATTGTGTTCGAATCGCCGCCCACGCCGGGGTTGTCCTGCGTATCCGCGACGATGACCGGCTTCGCAGCGGTGCGGCTCACTTCGATCGCCTCGCGCGCCGCCTGATCCGGCGTCAGGAACGGCACGTCCCAGTGCGCTTCGTCGCCGGCGAGTTTTGAAAACAATGCATCGGCCGCGCGATCGGCGGCTGCCTTGCTGAACGAATACGCCCACACCGTCGGCCCGCACTCGGGAAAATCGGCGGCCGGAAAACCGGGCGCGAACGACAGCGACACCACCGGATCTTCTTCGAGCGACGCCAGCAGGCCGTACATGTCGCGCGCCGGCTGCACCAGCGTACACATCCCATTCACGGGAATCAGAAACGGCGCGCGACGCAACGCGCAATGCAACGGCCGGCCTTCGGCCACCAGCCGTTCGAGAATGCGCGCAGCTCGTTCGCCCGTCTCGGCCATATCGACGTGAGGATAGGTGCGATACGCCACCAGCGCGCTCGCGTGTTTGACCATGCGCCCGGTGACGTTCGCATGAAGATCCAGCGACACGACCACCGGCATGTCGTCGCCGACGATCCGGCGCACCCGCTCCAGAATCTCGCCTTCGCCATCATCGAACTGCTCGGTGACCATCGCGCCGTGCAAGTCGAGATAGATGGCATCGAAGCCGCCCTTCACCACCGCTTCGAGAATCTCGCCGCCGATCCGTTCGAACGCATCGGTCGTGACATGTGCGGATGCGCTGGCGCCGGCCCAGATCACCGGAAGCAGATCGTGCCCGCACGCTTGCGCTGCTTTGATGAAGCCGCCGATCGGCACGTTGACGTCGCGCAGCGCCATCACATCGACGCCGCGCGCCAGCGGCGGAAAGCCCTCGCCTTGAATGAAGCTCGCATAAGAGGCTTTGGTCGGCGCGAACGTATTGGTTTCATGCTGGAAACCGGCGATCAGGATTTTCATGTTCTCTACTCTCCGAGAGTTTGTTCAAGACAGCGCGCGGCTCTGGATTCGACGCGCGCCGGCGTTCATCTGACTGCAGGATTCTTCAGACCGGTTTTTTCGCCAGCGTCAGCTTGCCCGTCAAAATCAGAATGGCCGACACCATCGCGGTACACGCCATGACGACGAGACCCATATGCATGTTCCCGGTCCACGTCCTGGTCCAGCCGAACACGGCGGGGCCCCAGAATCCGCCGGACAACCCGACGGTGTTGATCAGCGCGATGCCGCCCGCCGCCGCGGTGCCTTCCACGAGTTGCGACGGAATCGCCCAGAAGACCGTATAGGCCATCCACAGACATGCAGTTGCAGCCGTCATCGAGACGAGCGTCAGCGTCAGGCTTCCATCGGAGAAGATCGCAGCGATCAGACACGCCGCGGCGGCTAGTGCGGGAATCGCACAGTGATAGCGGCGCTCGCCCACCCGGTCCGAGCGGCGCCCCGCGAAGTACATGCCGAAGGCCGCCGCCAGGTAGGGAATCGCGACATACCAGCCAAGACGGATCGTGTCGTCGACGCCTTGGTCTTTCAGCAGGGTCGGCAGCCAGAAGCTGATCGCGTAGATCGGAAAAATCAGGCTGAAGTAAGCGATGGCGAGCACATAGACTCGCGGGCTGCGCAACACGTCCTTGAATGAATCGGCGCGGTGATGAGTCGGCGCGGATTCGCGCTCCAGCAGCAGCTTTTCGTCGTCGCTCAACCAGGCGGCGTCCGCAGGCCGATCCGACAAAACGCGCAGCGTGAGCAGGCCGAGCGCAACGCAGGGGATTCCTTCGACGAGGAACATCCACTGCCAGCCGGCCAATCCCCATACGCCGGAGAGCGCCGTCATCAGCCATGCCGACGTCGGACCGCCGATGATCCCGCCCAATGGGCCGGCCGCGAACACCAGCGCGATTGCCCGCGCCATGCGCGCCGGTCCGTACCAGCACGACAGGTAATAGATCATGCCCGGTGCAAAGCCCGCTTCGAAAACGCCGAGCAGAAAACGCATCGCGTAGAACGCCGACACGTTCTGCACGAACAGCATGCATGCCGACGTGATACCCCACAACACGAGAATCCGGCTGAAGGTCAGACGTGCGCCGATTCGCGGCAGCATGAGATTGCTCGGTATTTCAAAGAGGACGTAGCCGAGAAAGAAGATGCCGGCGCCGACGCCGTAAGCCGCGTCGGAGAAGCCCAGATCGCTTTGCATCTGGATTTTGGCAAAGCCGACATTGACGCGATCCAGATACGCAAACATGTAGCAGGCGACCAGAAACGGCAGCAGCCGCCAGTTGAGCTTGCTATAGAGCGCTGAGGCGGCGTCGCCGGCTGTTGATGGATGGATTGCTGACATTGCTTGTCTCCTGTTCCCTTCACTGGACCTGTTCGTCAGGTTTGAATTGATGGTGGCAGGGCAAAACACTGATAGCAAGAGCAACTAAGTTCACATATCGTTGCTCTGTGAGCAACGCAGCAAGCACGCGGGAGCGATGAAAAATGCGAGAGATCAATCAGCAACGCCTTCGATACTTCAACGAAGTACTGACGCACGGCACCATTCGTGGCGCCGCGGACAACATCAATACGTCGCCGTCCGTGATCACGCGGCAAATCAAGCTGCTCGAAGACGAATTGGGAACGACGCTATTCGAGCGTCAGGCGCGAGGCGTCAAGCCGACGGAAGCGGCAGCGCATTTGCTGGAGTTCTGGCAAGGCTACCGGTCACAGCAGGAAAAGCTCGAAGATCAGTTGCACGCGCTAAAAGGTCTTCAGCAAGGGCATATTCAACTGGCCGTCAGCGAGGGCTATGTCGATACGCTGGTCGACGATGTGCTTGCGCCGTTCTGTGCCCAGTATCCGAAACTGACCATCGGCATGGACATGCTGGCCGTCGACGCGATCCTGGACGAAGTCGCGGAAAGCCGCGCGCATATCGGGCTCGCGTACAACCCGCCGCCGCATGCGCGCATCGAGTATCGCGCGAGTTCGCTTCAACCCGTGGTGCTGCTCGTGAGAAGCGATCACCCTCTCGCCCAAAGAAAAGGACCGGCTGGCATCGGCGATCTGAGCGCGTACCCGCTCGCGCTGATGCCACCGACCTTCGGCATCGGCCATGTCGTGAAGATGGCGGAGCTGGCTGAGAACATCACGATCCGCCCGACGCTGACCACGAACTCACTAGGCGCGTTGAAGCGATTCGTGACTGCGGATAACTTCATGACGCTGATCGGCGAGTTCGCCGCGTACCGTGAACTGGCGAGCGGCGAACTGACCACGGTGCCGATCGCGCATCCGCTGTTCGAAGGCGCGCAAGCACGAGTACTGGTCAAAGCGGACCGGCCGCTCGCGCCCGGTCCGCTGGAACTGCTCAGATGGATTCAGCAGCGCATGCCGATGTTCGCGGCGCCGCAGGCGAATGAACCGCGCAAGCGTAAGGCGCGTCAACGAGGTCGAGGCTGAGTTTGGTGATGCCGGATTAGCCGCCACGCGGTCGCGCCGCACGGCGCCATCGCCAGCAAGCCAACGTGCTCCCTAACTCAGATTCCTTAGCGTCAACCTCGCTTCGAGCCCGCCGCTCACACGGTTATGCAGCGAAAGCGTCGCGTCCATGGCAAGCGCGAGTTGCCGTGCGATAGCGAGACCGAGCCCCGTTCCGCCGGTCTGGCGATTGCGCGACGTTTCCAGCCGCGCGAACGGCTCGAACACCGCTTCCAGCGACTCGTCCGGTATGCCGGGGCCGCGATCGAGCACGCTGACCGTGGTCTGCCCGTCGTGCACGTCAGCGATGTTGATCTCCGCTGAGCCGCCGAACTTCAGCGCGTTGTCGACGAGATTGCCCACGATGCGGCGCAACGCCTGTGGGCGCGTCGTCAGCGACGTGCCGAAGCGGCCTTGCAGAGACACTGGCTGGCCGGCGTCGACGTAGTCGCAAACCAGGCTGTCGAATAGCGCATCAGGGTCGATCCGGCACGGCATCTCGGTGGTGCCGTGCATCGTCCGCGCGTAGGTGACGCCCTCTTTGACCAGCGCCTGCATCTCGTGCAGGTCTTGTCTGAGCTTCGCGGCTTCCGGGTCGTCGTCCATCACGTCGACGCGCAAGCGCATGCGCGTGATCGGCGTTTGCAAGTCGTGCGAGATCGCCGCCAGGATCTGCATGCGTTCGGTCATATAGGTTGAGATGCGGTCCTGCATCGCATTGAAAGCACGTGCCGCCCGCGCGATTTCCGAAGGTCCCTCTTCAGGCAGCCGGCTCGCTTTCAGGTCCGGGCCCAGCGCATCGGCCGCCACTGCGAGCTGATGCAGCGGACGCGTCACGAGCCGCACCGCCAGCCAGCAGCAGCCGGCCAGCACGATCAATTGCACCAGCAGCACGAGCGGCAGCCAGCGCGACAGCGGCGTGCCCGGCATCGGCCGCATATCGATCGTCAGCGGCGTGCCGTCGCTCAGTTTCAGATGAACCTGGAGGCGTTCGCGATCGCCGGGGACCGCGTTCACCGTCAACGGATAATTAGTGCCGATGCCGTTGCCAATGGATTGCGCAACGCGCGCCGACAGACCCGCATCGACCGGCCTACCAGAAACGCCCGGCCCGAGAACGAACTCATAGCTGCGCCGCGCGAGACGCGGCAGCCACTGCGCGCGCTGGTCGGGCGGCAAGTGATCGAGCAGCGCCACCGAACTCGCAACCTCGCGTTCGATGTAGCCCATCATCACGTTGGTCATGGTCTGGTCTCGTTCGGTCATCGTGAGCCAGAACGACAGCGTCTGCGCCAGCGCGAGGCCGACGAACAGAATCATCGCGAGCCGCGCGAACAATGTGCGAGGCCAATGCACCCAGGATCGCGTGTTCATTCCGGGTCCCCGATGGCGATCACGGCGGCCGAAAACACATAGCCCTCGCTGCGCAGCGTCTTGATGTAGCGCGGCTCGCGCGCGACATCGCGCAGGCGTTGGCGCAAGCGGCTCACCATCAGGTCGATCGAGCGGTCGAACTGATCAGCCTGGCGGCCCTGCGTCAGATTGAGCAATTGATCGCGCGTCAGCACCCGCTGCGGGTGATCGAGAAACACGCGCAGCAAACGGTACTCGGCGCCGCTCAACGCAACCATCGTGCCTTCGGCATCGAGCAGGTGGCGCGCCGTGGTGTCGAGCCGCCAATCGCCGAATTCCAGCATTTGCACAGACTCCGTCACCTGCATGCCGGGCGGCAGCATGCGTGCGCGGCGCAGCACCGAGCGAATCCGCGCGAGCAGTTCGCGCGCGGCAAACGGTTTGGTCAGGTAGTCGTCGGCGCCCATTTCCAGACCGAGAATCCGGTCCGCTTCCTCGTCGCGGGCGGTGAGCATCAGGATGGGCACAGTGCGGAATTTGCCGGCGCGCAATTCGCGGCACAGCACCAGTCCGTCTTCGTCCGGCAGCATCAGATCCAGCACGATCAGATCGGGCGCGCCCTGGTCCAACGCGGCGCGCATCTGGCGGCCGTTGGCGGCGAGTGAAACCCGGATGCCGTTCTTCTCGAGGTAGCCGGCGAGCAATTCGCGAATGCCGCGGTCGTCGTCGACGATCAGTACGTGGTCGGTAGTGTCCATCTGTGCGTCATCTCTCGTGGTGTTTCATCGGCACCCGGCTCGTATGAAGCGGCGAATCACGCACCGGATGCACCATAGTTCTGGCATGCCTGCTTTATAGCCTGGCTTGTACGGCGAATTGTGTCGCAGTGTATCTCGACCTCCGGCAGACACAAAACATTGCAAGCGCACGCATTGCCGACATAAGCCAGATACGCGCGGACGTTCCAATACGGCCATACCAGCCAACGGAAAGTCCATCATGCACAGCACCTTTGAAACGCCGCTCGCCCTGCTGGCCGGGCTGCTCACCATTGCCTCTCCGTGCATTCTGCCAGTCATGCCGATCCTGCTCGGCACCTCGGTCGAGCAGCCTGGCCGCGCGCGGCCGCTGTTCATTGTCGCCGGATTCATCATCACGTTCGCATCGTTTGCGATGCTGCTGGGCGCCGTATCCAGCACGGTGCACGTCGCGCAGCAAGTGCTGCGCAATACCGGCATCGCGTTGCTCGCGCTGTCCGGACTGCTGCGCCTGTGGCCGCGTCCCTACGACTGGCTCGTTGCGCAAGTGCAGGGACCGCTGGAGCGCATCGGCGCCGCGATCGCGCCGGGCGTGCAACCCGGCAGCGGCAACGCGGGCGGCTTCGTGCTCGGCATGTCGCTGGGCGCGGTGTGGACACCGTGCGCCGGGCCCGTACTCGCTTCGATCCTGGTGCTGGTGGTCAAAGCGCAGGACCTCGGATGGTCGGCGCTGCTGCTTACGTTGTATGCGATCGGCGCGGCCATTCCAATGCTCGCGATCATCTACGGCGGGCATTACGTGACGCAACGGGTACGAGTGGTGTCGCGCCATGCGCACCGCCTGCAACAGGTGTTCGGCGTGCTCGTGATGCTGACCGCACTCGCGATCTATCTGCAATACGACGTTCTGATTTACGCGCGGATCGCCGCGCTCTTTCCCGCCCTCAAAGGACTCTGACATGCTCTCCCAACTCAAGACACTCGCCATTGCCGCCACCTTTGCCGCCACGGCGGCCACCGGCACCGCCGCTCTCGCCGCGCCGTTGAAGGACGGCCCGCCCGCACCGGAATTCACCGGCATTTCGAAATGGCTGAACAGCGACCCGGTCACGCTTCAGCAATTGCGAGGCAAGGTCGTGCTGGTCGACTTCTGGACGTACACCTGTATTAATTGCATCAATACCCTGCCGCATGTGAAAGCCTGGAACCAGAAATACAAGGATCAAGGCCTGGCGGTGATCGGCGTGCACACGCCCGAATATCCGTTCGAGCGCAATACCGACAACGTCAAGACCGCGATCAAGCGCTTCGGTATCACTTATCCGGTGGCGCAGGACAACCAGTACGCAACGTGGAGCGCTTACAACAACCAGTACTGGCCCGCGTTTTATCTGCTCGACAAGAGAGGCAAGGTTGCCTATACGCATTTCGGTGAAGGCGACTACGCGCAAACGGAAGCCGCGATTCAGGCTCTGCTCGCGCAAAAGGATTGATGCCTCGTTTTTGCTGTGATGTCTGGACGGGCCGAGGCGAGTGTGACATTGCTTCGGCCCGTTTTTATGTACGCCTGCGTTCTGCAAGCACGGTGTCGACGCGCAGCGCCATGAATAGACGTGCGCGGCGGACAGTAGCCGGAACCGCGGATTTGTATCGCAATGTATCTGCCGATCGCACTGATACACAGCATTGCAATAGTCCGCCCTCGCGACACAAGCCGGATACCTCAGCCGGTTCTAATGCATCAACGACGGACGCTGAGAAACACCTTGCCGCGAACCTCAATCGAATGCGGCTCGCCTCTCGGCCAAACCGACGCCTTTTTCCTATTTGCCTCTTACCCAGTTTCTGGAGAACGACATGAAAGTTTCGATGATCGCTTTGGCTCTCGCCGCATTCGCCGCGACAGCATCCGCTTACGCCACCACTTCGGTCGATGCAAACGCAGACAAATTGAACATTCAGCAGACGCAGCAATGGACGCCTGACCACAGCGGCGCAACGGCGAAAACCCGTCAGGAGGTTCGTCAGGAACTGGTGCACGCCCAGAAAGACGGCCAGCTCGCGGCCCTTAAGCAGCTCTACCAGGGAAGCTGAGCACCCCTCATTGCCAATCGCTGCGCTCCGGATGACGCCATCTGATGCGACACATCCGGAGCGGCGTGTAGAACACCATCACTTTTCCACATCCCGTTTCGAGGTCTCATCATGATCAAGCATCTCCTTATCGCGGCGTCGCTCGTTGCCAGTGCCGTTGTCGTGTCTCCCGCTTTCGCCAGCAGCGGCTATGGTCCCGCGCCGCACTACGATCCGCTCGCAGGCGCACCCGCATCGCAACGCGGCCAAAGCGCACAGACGGTTCGCGCCGAACAGCCGCAAGCGATCGCCAGCGTCGATGCCGACGCGGCCGCGCAGTCCTATGGCGGTGTGCGCGATACGGTTTCCCAGTCGGGTGCGCGCGTTGCGTTCAACGCGCCCCACTCCGCTTACTCCCATCACTAAATCAATCGATCAAGGATATTCATCATGACCCAACTCGATAAAGTGTTGTACACCGGCAAGACCCACACCACCGGCGGCCGTGAGGGCGCGTCCCGCAGTTCCGATGGTCGGCTGGACGTGAAGCTCTCGTCGCCCAGCAGTGCCGCGGCCGGCACGAATCCGGAGCAGATGCTCGCCGCGGGCTGGTCGGCTTGCTTCATCGGCGCAATGGGGATCGCTGCGAAGAAGATGAAAGTCGCGCTGCCGCACGACACCGCCGTCGATGCAGAGATCGATCTGGCGATGGCCGGCGACGCTTATTTCTTGCAGGCGCGTCTGAACGTCAATCTGCCGGGTGTCGATCGCGAAGTCGCACGGGCTCTGGCAGATATGGCACACCAGACGTGTCCGTACTCGAAAGCGACGCGCGGGAATATCGACGTTGTCGTTACGATTGTCTAAGGTCTGCTGCGTGCTATTGCCTGACGCCGGATGGCTGGCTGGGAGTTCAGCACAATAGCTTTTCCTCTTCTTCGTGAGACTTGGCGGCGCGCTCCAGTGAGTGCGCCGCTTTATTTTGTCGTCCACGCTTTCAAATCAACGTCCGTCTCTGCATCGGAAGCTGAGCGGCGAAACCCAATTCTTTAGATCACTCCCGCGATACCTGGAGTCCGGCGTGATTCGCCATCGCGGCTCTCACCCGCGGTCGAGCCAAGCCTGCCGTACATATCTCGACAGCGATGTGCGTTGCGAATCGAGCAAGCGTCGCTGATATTGCAGTTACGCATGCACAGCATCTGCAAATCTCGGTCTGGCGGGGGTTCGCTGCCACCGAGATGACTGCCCACATAGCGCGCTTTGCCTGAAAACGTCAGAGGCTTCCGCAGCCGATTTGCCGTATCCCATTTGTCCACCGGACAATTTCTGGAGCGAATCAGGCAACACGCTGAGTTGCCGCCCTCATGCATTGTCTGCGTATCGCGTGCCGCGGATGCGCCTGAAAGTCGATGGATAATTTCCAATTAAGGTCGCCGTGAAACATTGCAGCCGTGTCGCACCGCTTTAGCGCGAGCGCAAAAAAAATCGCGATGAGCGATACCTCCACTCATCGCGACTCTTTTCGCGCTAATTTCACGCCAATGCCGGACACGAATCGCCAACGCCGACCCGTCCCGCAAACAACCAGGCAATCGCAACGTTACGGTGCAAATCGCGTAAAGACCTAGTCACGACTCTTGACACGCGAAACACGTCTGATGCTGCGCCAGATCCACCGGCTGTCCGTTGATGATCCGGTCGAAGCGCCAGCCGCCGGTCGACGCATAGTGACGCGAGTTTTTCACCATCACCTGTACCAGTCGTAGGCTGGCCGGAAATCGTCGCCGTTTCGACTTCGCCGGTTGAACGCCCTGCACCATCATCTCGCCGGATAACGCGCAAAACAGAAGTGTCATTTGAGCGAGTGCGCGTGCAGTCCAAATCGATCGCATCCAGGTTTCCTTCAGGCGATTGAAACACGTCGTGGTTGGCGTCGACGCGACGCACTAAAGCCGCGCGACATCGACGATCGCGTCGGCAAATGCCTTCGGCGCTTCCTGCGGCAGGTTGTGTCCAATGCCGCCGCTGAGGTTGCGGTGCTGATACCGGCCCGTGAATTTCTTCGCGTACGCAGCCGGATCGGGATGCGCCGCGCCGTTCGCATCGCCTTCCATCGTGATGGTCGGCACCCCGATCGTCGGCGCCATCGCCAGACGCTTTTCCAGTTCGTCGTATTGCGGCTCCCCCTGGACCAGCCCCAGGCGCCACCGGTAGTTGTGAATCACCACCGCCACATGATCCGGATTGTTGAACGACTGCGCCGAGCGCTCGAACGTCGCATCGTCGAAATCCCATTTCGGCGACGCCGTGTGCCAGATCAGCTTGTTGAAGTCGTGCCGGTTCGCTTCATAGCCCGCGTAGCCGCGCTCCGTGGCGAAATAGAACTGGTACCACCACGTCAGTTCCGCCTTCGGCGGCAGTGGCGCGCGGTTCGCTTCCTGACTGCCGATCAGGTAGCCGCTCACCGACACCATTGCCTTGCATCGCTCCGGCCACAGCGCCGCGATGATGTTCACCGTGCGCGCGCCCCAGTCGAACCCGCCCAGCACCGCCTTGTCGATTTTCAGCGCGTCCATCAACGCGATGATGTCCACCGCGACCACCGCCTGCTGGCCGTTGCGCGGCGTATCCGCGGAGAGGAACCGCGTCGACCCATAGCCGCGCAGATACGGCACGATCACCCGGTAGCCCGCAGCCACCAGCAACGGCGTGACTTCCGCGAAGCTGTGGATGTCGTAGGGCCAGCCGTGCAGCAGAATGACGACCGGTCCGTTCTGCGGACCCGCTTGCGCATAACCGATGCTCAGCGTGCCGGCGTTGATCTGCCGAATCGGCCCGAACGACGCGACACCCGCCGTCTTCACGCTGCCCGCCGTTGCATTGGACTGCGCGTGAGCGAGTCCGCTCAGACCCAACTCCAGCAGACTGACGCCTGCAATGGTGGTCCCTAGCAGACGGCGACGCCGCACATTGATCTGATCCGACATGGCTATTCTCCTTATGACGTAGTTCTCACTATAGGAAGCGGGCTCTTCATCGTGAAGCCCGGCGTGACGTACCGCGGCGGCTGCCGTGGCACGGATTGAAACGGTCGACTGGCGCGTCGAAAGGCGCGACCGGCCAACCGCATCACTGGTTACGGCTTCGCGTAAACCGGGCCGAGGCCGATAACATCCGGCTGCGCGTCACGCGAACCCGATGCCGAAGTGCCGGCCGTCGAACCACCGTACGACGACGCGGACAGGCTTTGTTGCGCATTCAGGCGTGCCTGCGCCGCTTCGATGTTCTTCGGATATTGAGTCTGATCGCTGGCGGGGTTGTAGCCGGCGCGCTGCAACTCGACCAGTTGCGCGCGGACATCGGCACGAGTAAGCGGCTGGTTCGACTGCGCGAACGACAAAGCGGGAATAGCGACGACGGCGGCGACGATAAGCGATTGAACGAGTTTCATGATTTGCACCTCTAGAGAATTGATTGCCGCAAACACCTGTTTGCGTTCTGTTCTGCAAAGCCAGATTGTCTGGCCTGGAGGTATTAGACCCCGCTGACGTATCGGGCTTGTGTCCGCAAATACGGGCAATGCAACGTTATGTACCGGCTAACCGCGTAGATACATTGCGGTACAAAAAGGCGGTGCGGCTTGTATCGACGCAGGCGGCGACTTCGACATCGCACTCGTGCGACCCATGCTCGGCAAGCAATCATGCGAAGACGGTACAGATGCTACCGAGGGTCGTGAGGACTGCGACGCTGCCTCGAATCGTGGACGGCGCGGCGAGATCATTATAGGCACGTGTGGATGTGTGCTTAATGCGCATCGAGTGACGTTCTCGCACAGAACATTCATTCCGGCCTGCTACCGGCAGCGCGCCATGAAATTCATGCCGTTATATTGCGCAAGCGTGAGAGTATCGTAACGATTGACGTGCTCGTCATCCGCCGCGCCATGTTCGCATTAAGCGACTTCGCTGTGAATTGCCACTTCTCGCGGGGAGAATCTGATGCTCACTCTGTATTCGTATCCGGACCTGTTCGGCGTAGCCGATAACAATCCGTTCGGCCTGAAGGTGTTCGCGTTCATGAAGTTGTGCGCGATGAACTTCGAGCACCGGCATATCCTCGATACAAGCCTCGCTCCGCGCGGCCAACTCCCGTATCTGGTCGATGGCGACGATACGATCGGCGACAGCGACCGCATCATCGCGCATTTGAAAGCCCGCTACGATCTACAGATCGACCGCGCGCTTTCGACCGGACAATTGAATCTCGACTTCCTGGTGCGGCGAACGCTCGACGATCTCTACTGGTCGATGAGCTTTTCACGTTGGCGCGACGACCGCTTCTGGCCGTCGTTCCGCGACGCCATTCTTGCCACGCACGCCGAGGTGCGGGCGAACGATCTCGAAGCGGCGCGTGAATACAACCGCTTGCGTTATCACTATCAAGGCATTGGCCGCTACGAGCCGGAACAGGTGTACGCGCGGGGCATCGACGATCTACGCGTCGTCGCCGATCTGCTCGGCGACAGCGGGTTTGTCTTCGGCCCCGCTGCAACCACTATCGACGCGGCGATCTATGGCTTCATCGCCAACATCTATTTCTACGACATCGACACGCCGTTAAAGCGCTACGTGCTATCGCGTCGCGCGCTCGTCCGTCATTGCGAGGCGATTCATCAGCGGATCGGCAGTTAAAGCAATGCTGTGCGTACATCAACCAGGACCCCGCGTGCTTGCTGAATAGTGACATCGGTGCCGTTGGTGAAGTTGGTGTAGCCGGAAGACCGGCTCACGCTTCACGCAACGGCTTCTGACAAGCGGCCAGCACGGCGCCGGCCACCAGCAGCAACGCCGAATAAACGAGACCTCGCGCAAGACCCGCGCCGTCCGACACCCAGCCGATCACAATCGGCCCGACGATCTGTCCAAACGCGAACACGATCGTGAACGCGCTGATGCCTTTGGCCCAGTGGCTCGCGGGCAGATTGTGGCGCACGAACGCCGTAGTCGACGCGACCGCCGACAGAAACGTCGCGCCGAACAGCAGCCCCGACACGAACGCCACCCACGGCTGCGCGAACAACGCGGGCAGCAGCGTCGCGACGGCGAGCAACGCGTTGAGCACCGCGAGCGCCTGACCGCCGCGCATCCGGTCGAGCAGCCCGGACCACAGGCGCGCCGACACCACCGTCGCCACGCCGAGCAGCAGATAGAAGCCCGTCACGACCGCCGCGCTCATCCCCGCGTTGCGCAGCAGCGCGACGATGAACGTCATGTAGCCGATATAGCCGACGCCGAACAAACCGTAGCCCGCCAGCGCGGCGCTGAAACGCGGCCAATGCAGCCCCGCGGCCGGGCCTGGCCCGCGCGCGGCCGCTGCGGCGCTCACATGCGCGCTTTCGATTTTGCGCGCCGCGCCGATCGCCACCGCCGCGAACACTGCGCAAGCAGCCGCCAGCGCGAACCACGCGAATTGCCAGCCGTGCGCGACGTTGACGATAGTCAGCGGCACCAGCACCGACGACGCCACGATGCCCCATCCCGTGCCGCCGTAGTACAAGCCGAGGACGAGTCCCGCGTCGTGCGGCCGCGCCGACGCGAGCCGCGCGGCCAGCACGCCGCCGCTGATAAAGATCGCCGCGCTGCTCACGCCGGTGATCACCCGCAACCCGAGCAGCGAATTTGTGTCGGCGAGCAGTCCGCTGCCGGCCATCAGCAGCGCGGTGACCGCGCAACCGCCGCCGAACAACGCGCCGGCCGACCAGCGGCGCGCGAGTCGCGGAAACGCCAACGCGCCGAGCAGATAGCCGAGCGCATTGGCCGTGTTCATCGCGCCGGCTTGAGCGAAGCTCCAGCCGAGGTCGAGTTTCATCGACGGCAGCAGCAGCGCGTAGGCAAAGCGCGCGAGTCCCAGCGCGATCGCGCTGCCTAGCGAAAGCGCGGCGGCGAGCGTCAGGGTCGGCAGGCGCTGCGCCGCTTCGGTGGACGTGGAGTTCGGTGCGGTATCGAGTGAGGTGGGCGGCATGGGTTAGAGCGAGTGACCTTGAATTCTGCAAAACGATTGGAACGGGGAGGCTGAATGCGGCACGTCGTCATCATATCTGGGAGCGCTTGGCGAGGCTGACCGTTAGTTGCCTTTATGTCAGTAATCGCTTACTGATGCGCGCAGTCGGAGTTTTGGGTCTTCAGTGGAGCCCGCGCGCCGCCGTATGGCCGCAGCCTGCAACGGCGCCCCGCGCCCCTTGGCCCGACGCGAAGCGCCAGCCCGAATGACACCACTCAAATGCGAATGATTTGCATTTACGTGCGATTTAGCTCATGATTCACTCCCATGCCATCAGCCGACCAGGAATCATGACGACGCTCGACCTCAGCCGCGCCGAAATCGGGAGCCCGCGCTCGACCACCGCCCCACCTGCCGCCGCGGCCCAGGCCAACGCCAATTCCAACGCGACGGCTGCGCTCGACGTGCTGCTGTCGCGCCAATCCCAATGGCCGCTCACTGAACCCGGCCCGGCCGACTCCGAGCTGGACCTGATCATCGACGCAGCCTTGCGCGCGCCCGATCACGGCAACCTGCGACCATGGCGCTTCGTCACGATTCGCGGCGACGCGCGCGGTCCGCTCGGCGACCTGCTGGTCGACCTCGCCTGCGCGCGCTCGCCTGGCGAGCCGCGCTCCGCGCACGCGCATCGTCGGCAGAAGGCGTTCGCGGCGCCGCTGGTGATCGCGCTCGGCGCGGCGCTAAAGGCTCACCCGAAGGTGCCCGAGATCGAGCAGTTGCTTGCCGCGGGCGCGGCGGCGATGAACATGCTGAACGCGATCCATGCGCTCGGTTACGGCGGCTTCTGGGCGACTGGACCCGACTGCTACGAAGCGCGTCTGCACGACACGCTGGGTTTCGCGCCGAACGAGCGTTTGCTCGGCTTCCTGTTCGTCGGCACGCCGAAAGCGCCGGGCCAGCCGCCCACGCGTCCATCACGCGGCGAGCACGTGCGCGAATGGCTGCCGCCTCAGCCCGCTTAACTCAACACGTGCGTTCGCCGGTGGTGAAAATGCACATCCGCTCGTCGTGACGTACGCATCCGCTCGTGGCGAAACGCGCATTCGCCCGCATCGGTTCACGCTGATCCGGGCAACCGCTCAGGCCTCTGACGCACGCGCTGCGTCATCGCCGATCCGTCGCACGCGACCTGCGCTGGCCTGCGACGCGGCATTGTTCAATCCGGCCGGCGCGACTCATGGACCGTGTCCATTCAGGAGCAACCATGCACTTTCGCTCTCATCACAGCAGCCGTCCCGAGCTGATCGACGACCATCAGGCCGATACCAGCGACGCGCCCGAGCGCACGGTTCTCAGCGCCGTTCGCACGTGGCTGCGGCCGGCCTGCGAAACGGCGCGCGGCAGCCTGCAATGGCGCGACATTCTGAGCAACGTGGGCTTGCGGCAGGACTGCATCGAACATTTCGATCTGCTGATGCGCTCGCTGATGCACGTGTCCTATCGTCCGCTGGATATGCGCTGCCGCTGCGCCAGCGATCTTGGCAAAGACGAAGCGGTGATCCTGCAAACCATCGCGTTGCTGCAAAAGACGCATAGCGGGGCCGCGTTGCGCATGTTGAGCGAATGGCTGCCCGCGCCCGCCGTGAGCGGCGTGCTGAAACTGATTCGCTGGTTCGCGATCGATCTGCTCGACGCCGGCGTAGAACTCGACGTGCAGGCACGCCGCGTCACGTATATGCATTGAGGACACAATCCCATGCCATTGGACCTGGTACTGGCTGCCGCGGCGTCTGTGTCCGAGCCGGTGCGAGACAGCGGCGATGCACGCGTGACTGAATGCGTGACTGAATGCGTAACTGACCGCGTGCTCGCGGAACGCGCGAGCCAACCCGTTCGAGCCGCTCACACCAGCGTCGCGGTGGCCGCGCCCGCGTTCCGGTCGCATCCGCTGACGCGCCACTATCCGCGCAACCTTGCCGCACCGCGTGCCGGCGAACTGCATTTGTGGCGCTTCCGGTGCGAATGGCTGCCGGTGCCGGTGCAGGAAGGCGATAGCTGGCTGTCGAAGACCGAGCGTGAGCGCGCGCGTCTGCACCCGAACGCGGCGCTGCGCAAACGCTTTATCAGCGCGCGCGTAGTGGTGCGCTGGATCGTCGGCCATCTGTTCGACTGTGAGCCACGCGCCGTCGATCTGCACGACGACGGCAACGAGAAACTGCGCGCCCGCCATCCTCGCGATGGACGCGGCATCACCGTCGATATCGCGTATGGCGGTATCTGGATCGTGATCGGCATTGCGTCGGCGGCGCTTGGCTTGAGTGTCGTCGTGCCGTCACCCGGCGCGGCGCTCGACGAAATGCCGGATAAAACGCGCCGGCATGCTCGCTACAACAGCCTGTGCAATGCGTTGCGTTATGCGCCCGTGGATATAGACGGCAATCTGCTTTCGCGCGAGACCACAAGCTGCGCACTCGATCTCGCGCAGCGCGGCTCATGGCATCTGCTCGATCTGCCGATGGGCGGCAAGATTCGCGCGGCGGTCGCGCTCGCGCAACCGGTCACCCAGGTGCACACGTTCGGGTGGCCGAAGGGTCTGGCGTTTGATCAGCTTGGCTAGCGGTCCGACTGCATAAGCCGACTCGCTCACAGCCGCGCGCTTACTGCAAGAAAATCGTCGCGGAGCACGCCGGATACCCGGCGCAAATGAGTCATCGCAACGCTACCCAATATCACGTCCGCGGCGCGCCGCGATCCTCAACCGGGTTTCCGCTCTTTCGGCACGCCTACCAGCAAAGCCACGCCGCTCACGAACAGCAACATGGTCAGCAGATACAGCGCATTGTCCATGCTGCCCGTGTGCGTCTTGATCTGGCCGATCACCCACGGACTAACGATCCCGCTCGTAATGCCGATGCTGCTGATCAACGCGATGCCGGCAGCAGCAGCCGTGCCGGACAGATAGCTGGACGGCACCGTCCAGAAGATCGGCAGCGCTGCGAAGATCAGCACCGCGGCGAGCGAGAGAATTGCGAGCATCGCAGGAAAGCTGCTCAGATGCAGCGTCAACAGCGAGAGCGCCACGCCGCCGCCGATCGTGCAAACGGCAAAATGCCGGCGACGCTCGCCGCGACGATCCGAATGACGCGCAATCAGAATCAGCCCCACTGCGCCGACCGCATTCGGGATCACCGTGTACAGGCTGATCGCCAGTACGTCGTGCACGCCGAAGTCGCGAATCATCAACGGCATCCAGAAGCTCAGCGTCAACGACGCGCAGGTCAGCGCAAAGTAGATGAACGCGAACAGATAGACGCGCGGATTGCGCAAGGCCTCCATCAACGAGCGCGACGAATGCGCGTTCGTGTGCGAGCCGTGACGGCGGTCCTCGTCGCGTTGCGCGATTAGCCGCGCCTTCTCCGCCGCGCTGAGCCAGCTGGCGTGTTGCGGGCCGTCCACCAGATAGAACGCGGCGAGCAGACCGAGCACGATCGCGGGCGCGCCTTCGATCACGAACATCCACTGCCAGCCGAACAGACCCAATACGCCGGCCATGTCGCGCATGATCCAGCCGGACACCAGGCCGCCGAGCACGCCCGCCACCGCGACCCCCGCAAAGAAGATCGACAGCACGGCCGCGCGGCGCCGCGCCGGATACCAATAGGTCAGATACAACACGATGCCGGGAAAGAAGCCCGCTTCGAACACGCCGAGCATGAAGCGCATCACGTAGAAGTGCGTCGGCGTGGACACCATCATCATGCCGACCGAGGCGATACCCCACAGCAGCATGATCCGCGTGAAAGTCCGGCGCGCGCCGAAACGCGCGAGCAGAAGGTTGCTCGGCACTTCGCACAGCACGTAGCCGATGTAGAAGACCGCCGCGCCGAGACCATACATCGCGTCGCTGAAACCGAGGTCGTGCTTCATCTGCAATTGCGCGAAGCCGATATTGATGCGATCGAGAAACGACACCACGTAGCACAGAAACAGAAACGGAATGATTCGCAGCGTAACCTTGCGATACAGCAGGTCGTCATAGGCGGTGCCGGACGCATCCGGCTCCAGCGCGGGGGCGAAAGATTGGCTCATCGGTTTTCTCCAAACGTGAGGGTCCAACGGACCCGATAGGTCCGGCGTCTTGATGCGCCGCTTGGATGGGTTCTGCTGAAACGGCACGCGCATGCGCCGATGCGCCGCGTTGCCGGGATGAGTGGCGCGCGGCGCCGTGGCCACGCGTGTTCGGGTTGCTGCTCGCTGCTCGCTGGTTGCTTCTTTGCGCGGCCTCAGGCCGCCAGCGGATGCTCGTCCTTGTGCTGGACCGAAGCATCGGCTACGCCTTCGCGCGCGTGCTGCATGGCTTCGATCAGCGTTGCGTAATCGCCGATATGGTTGGCGAGCAGCAGGATCAATTGCGCATTCGCCGATTGGCTCTGCGCGTCGTCCAGATCGCGGTGCATGTCGATCAGCGCCTCGTAGAAATCGTCGGGACGGTCGAGGTTCGGTTGCGTGTTCAGTGCCATGTCTGTCTCCTGCTATTTTTTACTGGTGCGCTCATGCGCTCATCCGCGCGTGCTCTGCGTGCGCCGCGCGAGCTTGCGTGTTCAGGCCGTGCCTTCGACGCACAGCGCGCGCTTCAACGCATGCTCGACAGCGCTCATGTCGACTTGCCGCCAACGCGCGCACACATGCTGGTCCGGCCGAACCAGGTAGAACGTGCCATGTGTAGCGTCGTAGCGTGCGTTCGCCAAACCCTCGGCGTCGTGCACCACATGCATGCCCGGCAGCGCCGCGGCCTGCGCATCGCCGCGCGTCACCACGACGAGCTTCAACGGAATCGGCCCCGCGCGCAGCGCATCCAACGCGGCCCGCGTCGCCGGATCGATACCTTGCTCGCCGCAGAACAGCACGCCGGTGAATTGCTGGCCGAGCTGCGGCAACAGCCATCCCGCCTGCCCATCCACTTGCACCGGCGCATCGACGCACGACGCCCCCGGCATCATCGCGCCGTCGAAGCGGTCATGGTCCGCTGTATTCAGCGGGGAATCGCGCAGCACCGCCGGTACCGAAAGCCGCCCGCTATTGGTCAACTGACGCGCGAACGGATGATGCCGCGACAGCTTCAGCACGGCATCGCGGAAGACCCGGCTCACGGGACTCTTCGGCGTAATGAAATCGGTGGAGCGGGTGGAGTTGCGGATGTTCTCGTCGGCAGCGAATTCGCGTTCGCTTGCATACGTGTCGAGCAACGCATCTGACGCCTTGCCTTCGAGCACCATCGCCAGCTTCCATGCGAGGTTTTCGGCGTCCTGCACGCCGCTATTCGCGCCGCGCGCGCCGAACGGCGACACGCCATGCGCGGAGTCGCCCGCGAACAGCACATTGCCGTGCCGGAAGCGCTCCATCCGCAAACACGAAAACGTATAGACGCTGACCCATTCCAGTTCGAACTTCGCGTCCGCGCCGAGCAATGCGCGCACACGCGGAATCACACGCTCAGGCGTTTTCTCCAGCACGGGATCGGCGTCCCATCCCAACTGGAAGTCGATCCGCCACACGTTGTCCGGCTGACGATGCAGCAACACCGATTGATTCGGATGAAACGGCGGATCGAACCAGAACCAGCGCTCGGTCGGAAAGTCCGCTTCCATTTTCACGTCGGCAATCAGGAAGCGGTCCTTGAAGGTCACGCCCTTGCTGTCGAGTCCCATCAGCTTGCGCATCGGACTGCGCGAACCGTCGGCGGCGACCACGTAACGGCCGCGCAACGGATACTGCCCATTGGGCGTTTCGACCGTCAGCGTGACGCCAGCCTCGCAAGCGCCCGACGTGCCGTTCTGCTGCACGCCGACCACCTTGCTTTTCCAGCGGATCTCGAGATTCGGCATCGCCTGCGCGCGTTCGAGCAGAAAGCCTTCGACGTAGTACTGCTGCAGATTGATGAACGCGGGCCGGTGATGCCCCGCTTCCGGTTGCAGATTGAACTTGTACACCAACTCGTCTTTCAGGAACACCTTGCCGACATTCCAGCTGATGCCCTTGTCCACCATCTTCTGACCGCAGCCCAGGCGGTCGAAGATATCGAGCGAGCGCTTCGAAAAGCAGATCGCCCGGGATCCGGTGGACAACGAACAGTCATCGTCGACCAGCACGACCGGCACGCCCTGCTGCGCGACATCGATCGCGGTGGCAAGACCCACGGGTCCCGCGCCGACCACGATCACCGGATAGACCGACTGCTCCGCGCCGGGTTGTGCGCTTTGTTCGCGGCACGGCTGGTATTCGAACGACAGCGTCTGGTAGTTGATGCTCATCTCGTGTCTCCGTCCATCTCTCTGCTCTGCGTCGTTGCGTTTCCACTGTGTTTCTATTCTTGTCAGGCTTGCAGCGCGTCCCACATGTCCTTGTCGCGTTGCGCGGTCCAGATGCGCGGATGCGTGATGCCGCTCGCTTCGTCGAACGCGCGTGAGACATCGAACGGCAGGCAATGCTCGTAGATGAACACGTGGCCGAATTTCGGGTCCATCGCCTTGCGCGTGAGCGCCATCGCGGCCTTCAGATCGAGCTTCTGCGCGACGGCTTCACGGCCCTGTTCCAGCAGCGTGGTGACGAAGTCCTTCGTGTAGTCGAGACCCTTGTTGACCTCTTCCGGCGTGGTCAACGCGGGACCGCGGCCCGGCACCAGCTTGTCTGCCTTCAATGCGCGCAATGCTTCGAGCGTAGCCGGCCATTGTTCGAGCTGCGCGTCGCCGCAATAGCAGGCCGCGTCGTATTCGACCAGGTCGCCGGAGAACAGCACCTTCTGCGACGGCAGCCATACCACCGTGTCGCCCTTCGTATGCCCCGCGCCCAGATGCGCGATGCGCACTTCGAGCTTGCCGAGGAACAGCGTGATTTCCTTTTCGAACACGAGCGTCGGCCACGTCAAGCCCGGCACCGTCTCGACGCCTGCAAAAAGACGCGGAAAGCGCTCGATTTCCGATTTCATGTCGGCCTCGCCGCGCTCGACGATCATCTCGTACGTGCCGCGGCTCGCGATCACCTGCTGCGCGCCCTCTTCGAAATACGCCGACGCGCCGAGCACGCGCACCGCGTGATAGTGCGACAGCACGACGTATTTGATCGGCTTGTCGGTGACGCTGCGAATCTTCGCGATGAGGTCTTGCGCCATGGCCGGCGTGGCGGTGGTGTCGACGATCAGCACGCCGTCGTCGCCGATGATCACGCCCGAGTTCGGATCGCCTTCGGCGGTGTACGCGTAGGCGTTGTCGGACAGCTTGGTCCACGTGACTTGCTTGACTTCCAGATCGGCCTGGGATGCGAATGCCTTTGCCATGCTTGTCTCCCTCAAAAGTTGGACGTGAGGCGAGACGGCCGGCTGCGCGAATGCCGCGCGGGCTGACGGTATTGGAGGATTGTCTCGCCCCGTTTTTGACTCTGTGACTGCGCCGGTGTGTCGGGGTGAATGCATCTTATGACCGCGCGCGTTTATTTGTCAATAGCGAAATGTATCGCTATACGCAAATTTCACGACGCCTAAGATGGAAGCAGGATGGAGCGGGGATTCGCGGGCCATTCGGGGGCCGTTCGGCTAACATGGACCCTTTTTACGGACGAGCGCGGGTGTGAGCAAAGCAGCGAAACCGGCCACGGGCAAAGGCGCGCGCGGCGACGAAACGGCGGACGGCGGCAAGCCGCAGCGCGGCATTCAGAGTGTCGAAGTGGGCGGCCGCGTGTTGCTGGCGCTCGCCCAGGCGCGCGCGCCGCTGGCCTTGTCCGATCTCGCCAGTGCCGCTCAGATCGCGCCGGGCCAGGCGCACGCCTATCTGGTGAGCTTAAGCCGCCTGGGTCTCATCAAGCGCGACGAACTCTCCGGCCGTTACGAGCCGGGGCCGCTGTCGTTGCGGCTCGGTTTGCTGCGCCTCGAAAACCAGCCGGCGTTTCGCGCCGCCGTGCCGCGCGTCGCCGCGCTGGCCGAGGCGATCGGCTTCAGCGTCGCGATATGCATTGCCGGGCCGCAGGGGCCGACCATCGTCCGCTATGAGCACGGCGGGTTTCCGCTGCACGTCAACTTGCATGTGGGCACGGTGATGTCGCTACCGGCGACGTCGACGGGGCGCGTGTTTTGCGCGTTTTTGCCGGCCGACGTGCTGGCCGCGATGTGGGCGAATCAATCGGGCACCGCTTCTCGCGCGATGACGCCGCCCGACCAAAGCGCCGCCTTCGAGGCGGCGTTGAACGAAATTCGCGTGCGTGGTCTGGCATCCAGCGTGGATGCGCCGAGCCCAGGCATCAGCAGTTTGAGCGCGCCGGTGCTGGATGGCGACGGCCGCCTGTCGCACGCGTTGACGGTGATCGGTTCGACCGGCGCGATCGATGTCGCCGCAGACGGCCCGGTTGCTCGCGCGCTGCTCGCCGCGGCCCACGACATCGCCGCGCAACTCGCGGCCGCGCCTACCATGACCGCTTCTTCCCCATCGTGACCGACTCTCCCGACCACTCCCATTCCTCAGCCGATGCGAAACCGCAGCGCGGCATCCAGTCGCTCGACAGCACCGGCGACTTGCTGACCGCCCTAGTCGCAGCAGCGCGGCCGTTGAGCTTGCGCGATCTGGCGGCGCTGGCCGGCATGCCGCCGGCCAAGGCGTTTCCGCATCTGGTGAGTCTGCTGAAAATCGGCCTGCTCGATCGCGATGCGTCGGGTTGTTTCGAAGCCGGGCCGCTCGCGCTCGAGCTGGGCTTGATCGGTTTGCAGCGCTTGTCGCCGACGCGTGAGGCGGAGCCCGAAGTGGTCGAGCTGGCAGCGTCGACCGGGATGAGCGTCGCGATGGCGGTGCTCGGGCCGCTCGGGCCGACCGTCGTGCGTCTGGAGGAATCGGCACGACCGCTGCATGTGAGCTTGCGGGTCGGCTCGGTGATGTCGCTGGTCAATACGGCGATTGGTCGCGTGTTCGCGGCGCATGTCGCCGATGATGTACGAGCGGGTCTGCTGGCGCAGGATTATCTGCGGCTGGCGGGGGACGCTTCGACTGGGGAGGCGGCGTTGGTGCGGTCTGCTGCGCAAGACAAACCGGCGGCCCTGGCAAGCGGTACGGACTCAGCGCCCGAGTTCGTGGCCGCCAGCAAGGCTTACGCGCAGCGACTCGCGCAAGTCCGCACCGACGGCATCGATACGGCATTGAGCCGGCCTGTGCCCGGCATCAACACGTTGGCCGCGCCGGTGTTCGACCATACCGGCAGCATCTGCCTCGTGCTTGCGTTGATGGGGCCGAGTGGCAGTTTCGATAGCGAACCCATGGGCAAACCGGCGCAGACTTTGCGCGCGGCGACGCTGAGGTTATCGCGAAGGTTTGGCTGGATCGCGGCGACGGGCGGCAGCATCGCGTAAGCGCACCCGGCAGAACGCGGGCAAATCAATCGCCCTTCCCCTCCGGCTCGTGCGACGCCAGCCTCGCCTTCGCATGCCGCATCTTTTCAAGCGTCTTCGGACCGGCTTTCAGCGCGACGCCGATCGCGAGCGCGTCCATGATGCACAGATGCACGAGCCGCGACACGCCCGGCGTATTCGCATCGATCGGACTCGGCACGCGCAGCAGCAGCGGAATGTCGACGAGCCACGCGAGCCGCGAGCCGACATTGGTCAACGCAATCGTGGTCGCGCCGCGCTCCTTGGCGATCTGGATGCTTTCGTTCACTTCGACGCTGCGTCCCGAATGCGAAATCGCAAAGGCCACGTCGCCCGGCTCCATCAGGCCCGCGTAAAGCCGCTGCAAATGACCATCCGTAAAAGCGCTCGACGCGATGTCGATCCGCAGGAACCGCAACGCCGCATCTTGCGCGACCAGTCCCGAGCCGGAACCCACGCCGAAGAAAAACACCCGCCCCGCGCTCGACAACGCCGCGATCGCACTCTCGACCACCGCCGGGTCCAGCGCGCCGCGCGCATGCGTAATGCCGTCGATCGCCGCCTCGCCGACCTTGTCCATCAGGGTCTGCACATCGTCGTCGCGCGCCACCGCCGTGGACGCATATGGCACGCCGCCCGCCACGCTCTGCGCCAGTTGCATCTTGAAGTCGCGCAGCCCGTGCGCGCCGATCGCGCGGCAGAAGCGCGTGACGGAAGGCTCGGACACGTCCGCGCGCTGCGCGAGTTCGGTGATGCTCGCACGCATCGCGAAGTCGACATCGCTCAGCACCATGTCGGCGACCTTGCGTTCGGCGGGCCGCAAACTGGCAAGCGCGCTGCGGATGAGGGGAATCAAGTTCGGTGCGGACACCCGGTGTTCCTTGAGGGTTAAATGAATCCGCGCCGCTCGCAGCTTCAATCAGCTTGAATCGACTTCAAGCGGCAACACGCGGTTCAGGCCAGCCTGCGTCCACTCTCCGTATCGAACAGATGAATATGTTCGGCCGGCAAACGCAGCGTGACACGCTGACCGGGCTCGACTTTCGAGCGCTGGCGAGTCGTCACGCACCACGTGTTGCCGCCTATCTTCCCGTACAGGTGCGTCTCGGCGCCAGTCGGCTCGACCACTTCGACATCCATTGCGGCGTCCGGCGTTTGCGTGTTGGTCTCGATGTGCTCCGGCCGCACGCCGAGCGTGACCTTCGCGCCGATTTTGGCCGTCGCCGGCACGCTCTCCAGCACGATCTCGGCGCCGTCCTCGAGCTTTAACCCAAGGCCCGGCCCTTGCGCGCGATTCACGATCACCCCTTCGACGAAATTCATCGACGGCGAGCCGAGGAAGCTCGCGACGAACAGATTCGCCGGATGATCGTAAAGCTCCAGCGGCCGGCCAATCTGCTCGATACGCCCCGCGTTCATCACCACGATGCGGTCGGCCATCGTCATCGCTTCGATCTGATCGTGCGTGACGTAGATCACCGTGTTCTTCAGCCGCTGATGCAGCGCCTTGATTTCCGTGCGCATCTGCACGCGCAGCTTGGCGTCGAGATTCGACAGCGGCTCGTCGAACAGGAACAGCGACGGCTCGCGCACCACCGCGCGGCCCATCGCCACGCGTTGCCGCTGACCGCCCGACAGCGCACGCGGCAAACGGTCCAGATAGCCGCCGAGGTTCAGCATCTTCGCCGCGGCTTCGATGCGCGGCTTGAAACTCGTCGAGGATTCCTTACGAATTCGCGGCCCAAATGCGATGTTTTCATAGACCGACAGATGCGGGTAAAGCGCATAGCTCTGGAACACCATCGAAATATTGCGCTGCTGCGGCGTGAGACTGTTTGCCCGCGTGCCGCCGATCATCAGATCGCCGCCGCTGATCTCTTCGAGTCCCGCCACCATCCGCATCAGCGTACTTTTGCCGCAGCCCGACGGCCCGACCAGCACGACGAACTCGCCGTCGTCGATGTCGAGATCGATGCCGTGCACCACCTGGGTGTCGCCATAGCGTTTGAAGATGCCGCTCAGTTGCACTGCTGCCATGCTGTCCTCATTGTCTTGCTGCGTTGACCCGGTCGCCTTCTCGCGGCGCGCCCGAACGTGGCGTGAAGCGGCTCAGAGCGATTCGAGCGTCAGTTCTTCCGCCATCAACCGATTGCCGGCCATCAGACCACCGTCGACCGGCAGCGCGACGCCGGTGATCACGCGCGCCATCGGAGACGCGAGAAACAGCACCGCGTCGGCGATGTCGTCGGGCGTCGCGAAGTCGCGCAACGGATACCACTTCTTCAGGTCCTCGAAGACCTGTGGGTTCTTGTCGACGCGCGCCTGCCACGCCTGCGTCTTCACCGTGCCCGGACAAACGATGTTCGCGCGAATGCCGTACCGCCCCAGTTCGATCGCGAGCGCCTTCGTGTAGCTGATCAGCCCGGCCTTCGCCGCGCTATACGCCGGATGACCGAGCGCGGCCAGACCATTCACCGAGCCGATCAGCACCAGCGAGCCGCGCTGGCGTTCGATCATCGACGCCCGCACCGCTTCCACCGTGTGGTACGTGCCGTTCAGATTCAGATGGACGTCGCGCTGCCAGCTCGCGGCGTCGGTCGTGGCGAGGGTCGTGCCCAACGCCGCGCCGGCGTTCGCGACCATCACGTCCACCGGACCGCGCGTGCTGACCGCCTGGGCCACCGCTTGCTGCACCGCGGCGGCATCGCAGAGATCGACGGCGACCGGCGTGACATGTGCGTCGCCTAGTTGCGCGCTCAGTGCCTGCAGCGCGGCCGCGTCGAGGTCGAGCGCCAGCACCGTGTCGCCCTGCTCCACGAAGCGCCTGCACAACACGCTGCCGATCCCGCCGCACGCGCCCGTCACCAACACCACACGATTCATATCCGCCTCACTCCTGAGCCTCGCCGCCGACGCCAGATCCAGCCTGTGCCGGCCTGTAAATTTCCTACAAATCTGCCAACGCCGCGTTGTTCCGCCATCCCGAAGATTGGGTATCCGTGACATCGCGTTATGCAGAATAACCCTGCTTTACAGCATCTTATGCACAAAACCGGCCGAGAAAAAATATCGCAGACCCTACGTGACAAGCTATTTTGCGTCATGTAGGATTTTTTCAAACAATTTAACCCAAAGCGGCCGGCGACGGCAGCAGACCACCCCACCATCGTTGATGGGACCGGAGTAAGCGCTAAAGCGCTAACTCCGTTCGACACAGGAGAGAGAAATGTCGTTGCATGCCCGTGCTTCCCTCGCGCTCGGCAAAGTTGCCGTGGCGCTCGCGTTTGCAGGTATCGCCGTCGCGGCTCACGCCGACACGGTCCGCGTCACCGTCGCCCACTACAGCGACGCGACCGCGCCGTACTTCGAAAAAATGGCCCGCAACTTCGAGAAGGCCAACCCCGGCACGACCATCAAGATCGAAGACGTGAACTGGGACACGCTGCAACAGAAACTGCAAACGGACATCTCCGGCAACGCCAACGCCGACCTCGCGATCGTCGGCACGCGCTGGCTGCTCGACTTCGTGAAGGACGACGTGGCCGAACCGCTCGACGGCTACATGGACGCGAATTTCAAGGCCCGCTTCATCGGTCCGTTCCTGGCTCCAGGTCAGATCAACGGCAAGACCTACGGCCTGCCGATCGCCGCTTCCGCGCGCGCGCTCTACTACAACAAGGACCTGCTCGCGAAGGTCGGCTATCCCGACGGCCCGAAGACCTGGAACGACGTGATCGACGCGTCGAAGAAACTGAAGGCTCAAGGCATTGCCGGCTTCGGTCTGCAAGGCAAGGAAATCGAAACCGACGTCTACTATTACTACGCGCTGTGGACTAACGGCGGCGACGTGGTCGGCAAGGACGGCAAGGCGGCGTTCAATTCGCCGGCGGGTATCAAGGCGGCCACGCTGTACAAGACGATGATCGACCAGGGTCTGACGCAGCCGGGCGTGACCGGCTACAGCCGTGAAGACGTGCAGAACCTGTTCAAGCAGGGCCGCGTCGCGATGATGATCTCGGCGCCGTTCCTCGCCAAACAGATCAAGAAGGAAGCGCCGAACCTGAAGTACGGCATCGACCCGATTCCGATGGGCACGACGCACGCCACGTATGCGGTCACGGATTCGATCGTGATGTTCAAGAACTCGAAGGTGAAGAAGTCGGCATGGAAGTTCCTCGACTATCTGTTCACGAAGGAACCGCGCGTCGAGTTCACCACGGCCGAAGGCTTCCTGCCGACCACCAAGGCTGAGGCAACCGACCCGGCGTTCAACGATCCGGACACCAAGGCGTTCGTCGCGCTGCTACCGACGGCCCACTTCGCGCCGACCGTGACCGGCTGGGAAGACACCGCGAAGGCCGTGACCGACGGCATGCAATCGGTCTACCTCGGCAAGGCGCAGCCGGCTGACGCGTTGAATGCGGCGGCCACGCAAGCGAACAAGTCGCTCGGTCACTGATCCGCAGCGATCCAGCCGTGACATTGAAGTGATGTGATGTGCTGAACACGGAACGCGCGCCGCCGCCGCCAAGGGCGGCGCGCGTTTCGGCCGTGATGCACCTGCTGCACTATCCGGCCCATCCCGTCGCGTCCGCGCTCTAATGTGGACGCGTCTTACGATCGAGCACGCATGAGCCGTTCCGCTTCTTCGCGCTTGCAAGCGCCCTGGTTGCTGATTGCGCCGAGCCTGGTACTCGCGCTGTTCATCATCAGCTATCCGATTTTCAACATCGTCTGGCAATCGCTGCACGAGGTGTCGCGTTTCGGCGCGATTCGCGACTTCACCGGTCTGCAGAATTTCTACAACGTATTCAACGACCCCGTGTTTCTCGCGTCCACGCGGCGCACGCTCATCTGGACCGTGTGCGTGGTCGGCGGCACGGTGTTGATCTCGGTGCCGGTCGCGCTGGTGCTGAATCAGGATTTCCATGGACGCGGCGTGGCGCGCACGATCGTGATGCTGCCGTGGTCCGTTTCCCTGACGATGACCGCGGTGGTCTGGCGCTGGGCCTTCAACGACGACTACGGGATGGTCAACGTCACGCTGCAAAGGCTCGGCCTGATCGGCGGTCCGATCCATTGGCTCGCCACGCCGGAGCTGGCGTTTCCGGTGGAAATCGCCGTCGGCATTCTGGTGTCGATTCCGTTCACGGTAACAATACTGCTGGGCGGCCTCTCATCGGTGCCGGGCGACATCTACGAGGCGGCGCGTATCGACGGTGCGAGTGCATGGCAACAGTTTCGCAAGCTGACCATGCCGCTACTGCGCCCGTTCATCAACATGACAATTCTGTTGAACGTGATCTACGTGTTCAACTCGTTCCCGATCATCTGGGTGATGACGCAAGGCGGCCCCGACAACAGCACGCACATTCTCGTCACGTATCTCTACGAGCTGGGCTTCCGGCTCGGCCGTCCCGGCGAAGCGGCGGCGGTGTCGCTGATCATGCTCGTCATGCTGTTCGTTTTCTCGATCGCCTATCTGCGTCTGCAGCCCGCGAAAGAAGGAGATCCGTCATGAGGCTCGACGCCAAGATGAAGCGCTCGTTGTGGTGCTGGCTCGCGCTGTCGCCACTGGTGGTGGTCGTGCTGTTTCCGTTCGCGGTCATGCTGTTCACCGCGTTGAAGCCGGCTTCGGAGATTTTTGTCTATCCTGCGCGCTGGCTGCCCGTGCAATGGCAATGGCGCAATTTCGTCGACATGTGGGAAGCAGCCAATTTCGGCGTGGCGTTGCGCAACAGCACGGTAATCAGCCTCCTGTCGACGATGCTCGCGCTCGCGGTGAGCCTGCCGGCCGCGTATGCGCTCGCCCGCTTTCCATTTCGCGGACGCGGGTTGTATCGGCAGTTTCTGCTCGTCACGCAGATGCTGTCGCCTATCCTGCTCGTGGTCGGCCTGTTCCGGCTAGCCGCGATGATCCCGTTCGGCGACGGCAACCTGGTCGACTCGAAGATCGGCGTGATCGTTTCGTATGCGGCGTTCAATATCGCGTTTGCGGTGTGGATGCTGTCGTCATACTTTCAGACGGTGCCGAGGGATCTGGAAGAGTCGGCGTGGCTGGAAGGATGCGGGCGCACCAAGGCGGTGTTCAAGGTGTTCCTGCCGCTCGCCGTGCCGGCGATCGTCGTGACCGCGATCTTCACGTTCATCAACGCGTGGAACGAGTTTGCGGTGGTTTATACGTTGATCCGCTCGCCGGAGAACAAGACGCTCACCGTGCAGGTGACGGACATGGTCGCGGGCAAGTACGTTGTCCAGTGGCATCTGGTGATGGCCGCTACGCTGTGCGCGACGTTGCCGGTTTCGATCGTGTTCGCCTGGTTGCAGCGGTATCTGGTGAAGGGGCTGGCGTTGGGGGCGGTGAAGTAACTCCCGTACCGCTCTGATAACAACTTCAATTCGCCTGTGCGGCGGCCCCGTCAGTTCAACTCGTCATTGACGGCGCCGCACAGTCGTCACATGGAATGCGGCCAGGCACGTTGCCAACCGCATCCGGCGCATTAGTCGGTGCCGCGCACAATGCGTAGATCGCGCTCGACGCCGTCACCCAGTGCTTCGAGCGCTTTCTTGTAGGCATCGCTCGAATATGCGGCAACCGCCGCCTCGTAGGTCGCAAACTCGATGACCACGGTGCGCTCCTTCAAGCCCTGCTCGCGAACCTCGTCCGCCACGCCACGCACGATGAACTTGCCGCCCGCAGTCGCCACGGCGGGCAAGGCGAGCTGCGCATACGCGGCCAGCTTCGCCGCGTCGTTCGTCTTGCGATAGGAAGTCACCCAATATCCCTTGCTCATTCAAATCTCCTTTGTTCAACGGTTCAACAGCAGTCGCGGTCTTACATAGTAGCAAAGAGGCCGCGTTGCTTGCGGCGATTCGTGTTTGCCTGCGCGCGTGCCGCGCTCACTTAGCTATTAAGCGCTTTGTGCACTACGATTGCCTTTGCACGTTTCGAGCTTGACTACGTGACCACCCGACGGACCACAATGCAACTATCTTGAATGGGACCTGAGTAAGTGCCGAAGCACAGGACCGGAGTAGGCGCTAAAGCGCCAACTCCGGATCGACACGCTAAAGCACCAACTCTGGTCGACAAAGGAGACATCGAATGAACGAACAATATGGGTCGTTTTGTCCATGCTGCGGCAGCGCGGAGCATCGGGCAATGAGTCGCCGGACTTTCATGAGCCTGATCGCCGGCACCGCCGCAGGGCTCGCAATGCCGGCCGCGTTCGCGGACACGCAAGCAGCGCCGGCGATTCCTTACGACTCGATTGCCGAACCCGTTCATTTACCTAAAGACACGTACTTCGGCGAATGCTCCGGCGTCGCGCTCAACTCGCACGGGCACATCTTCGTGCTGTCGCGCGGCAACTCCACTGGGCCCGCGTATGGTGCTGCCGCCGCGCAGCTTCTGGAGTTCGCGCCCGACGGACGCTTTGTTCGCGAAATCGGCCACAACCTGTACGCGTGGTCGTTCGCGCACACGGTCAAGGTGGACCGGCAGGACAACATCTGGGTGACGGACAAAGGCTCCGACCTGGTGATCAAGTTCACGCCCGACGGACGCGTCGCGATGGTGTTCGGCCGCAAGCAGGAAGCCTCCGACGAGGAAACCGCTCCGCTCAAGCACCCCAATCCGCCGCTGCCTTCCGAGCCCGGGCGCTTCCGTCAGGTGACGGATGTCGCGTGGGACGCAGCCGGCAACACGTACATCAGCGACGGCTATATCAACTCGCGCGTCGCGAAGGTCGATCGCGACGGTAACTGGGTCAAGTCGTGGGGTGACCGCGGCACGGGTCCGGGCCAATTTCATACGCCGCACAGCATCGCGGTCGACGCGCACGACAACGTCTATGTCGCGGATCGCAGCAACCGGCGCATCCAGGTCTTCGACACCGATGGCACGTTCCTGCGGCAATTCACCATCGACGTGCCGGTTCCGCCGGATGCGCGTCCGGCGATCGGCAATATGCCGGACGAAGCGGCGATCGCGGCCGGCACGTTCGCGCCCGGCTCACCGTGGGCGATCTGCATCTCGCCGGGGCCGAACCAGGTGCTCTATAGCGCCGACGCGTTTCCGGGCCGCATCTACAAGATGACGCTCGACGGCAAGGTGCTCGGTGTGCTCGGCAAAGCGGGCAAGCAGCCGAAGCAGTTCGGCTGGATTCATCAGATGGCGTGCCCTTCGGAGAACACGCTGTTCGTCGCGGAGTTGCTGAACTGGCGTGTGCAGAAGCTGGTTCTGCATGCTTGAGCCGCAATCGCATTGAATTGTTGTTGCACGCCGAGGGACGGTGGCGGCGCGGGTTCGCACCGCCACTACAAAGCGACAGAAATCGCACTCCCTTTGATAAGGCCTTGGAGTTCTCTTTGAAATTCGATACGACAACCGTCCGGCTGATCCTCACGATCGTCGAGGAAGGCAGCATCTCGCGCGCCGCCGACAAGCTCAACCTGGCCGTGGCCGCCGCGTCGCGGCGCGTATCGGACCTCGAGGAGCAACTCGGCGCAAAGCTGTTCAAGCGCGTGCCGCACGGCGTCGAGATCACCGAATCGGGCGGCAAGCTGCTGCAATACGTGCGGCAGATCGACAACCTGATCGACCGGCTCGAAGGCGACGCGCAAGCGCTCAACCATGGCCTCGACGGCCGCATCATCATCGGCGCACCGAAGGCGGTCGTCATCCAGTTCCTCGCGCATGAGATCTCCGACATCCAGCGCAAGTATCCCGGCATCACGCTGAAGATCGTCGAGGAAAACAGCAAAATCGTGCAGCAACTGCTGCGCGACAAAGTGATCGACGTGGGTATCTACGAGAAAAAGAGCGGCTTCCTTGACCTCGCCCAGGTGCCGTACAAGGATGACCGACTCGTGCTGGTCTATAGCCGCCCGCATTTCCAGTTTCACGAAGAACCGATCGGGATCGACGATATTCTCGACGTGCCTATCGTGAGTCTCGGCAAGGGGTCCGCGGTGCTGTCGGCCGTGCAGCGTGCGTATCGCAGCCGTGGACGGCTATTTGCCAACAACTTCACCGTCAGCGGTTTCGACACCATGCTCGCGATGGTGCGCCATGGGCTCGGCGTCGGCCTGATGCCGCCCGACGTGCTGCGCAGTTTTCATCCCGAGCAATCGCTCGCGTCTGCCGAGTTGCAGGGAGACTGGCATCAGCGCAGCTATGTGCTCTCGTGCGTCGAAGGACATGCGCAGGAGCAGACGCTGCGCAACGTGGTGAACGGCTTGCTCGGCAAAGCAGCTTAGTCGCACGTTTAACACCCTCCGGTTTCGCGAGGCGCGAAACCAGACATGACCGGACCATTCTTGCGGCAGCTTTTTCAGTCGGCGAAAGTGGCGCATAACGATCATGCAGGAGACGAGATGATGCCCCCGAGCCTCGGCGCGACGACCGCTGCGCCGTCGTGCAGACGGCGCGTGCCGATTCCCACGCGCTGCGCCGTCAACTATCCAGACTTCCTCATCCGCGATTGCGAGACCTGTGCAGCGCTCGTGTGCTGACCACAAGTCCCGCATCCACGCCCGTCCCGACATCGCCGAACCGTTCGTCACGTGACAACGTGAGCGCGCGGTCAGCCCCACCACTTCAACCAGAGAACCTCGATATGACCGAATCGAAACATCTGCCGCTGCAAGGCATCCGCGTGCTCGACGTGAGCCAGGTGATGGCGGGCCCGTTCGCCTGCATGCTGCTCGCCGACATGGGGGCGGACGTCATCAAGGTCGAGCCGCCGGAAGGCGATCAGACCCGCGGCGCGATGGGCTTCAAGATGAAGGGCCCCGACAGCATGGGCTTTCTGAACATGAACCGCAACAAGCGCTCGCTGACGCTCGACCTGAAGAGCAACGAAGGACGGGAGTTCTTCTACGAGCTCGCGAAAACGGCTGATGTGATCGTCGAAAACTACCGGCCCGGTGTGGTGCAGCGCCTGGGCATCGACTATCAATCGATCAGGGAGATCAATCCGAAGATCGTCTACGTCAGTATTTCCGGCTTCGGACAAAGCGGACCGTGGGCCTCGCGGCCGGGCTTCGATCTGATGGCGCAGGCCATGTCCGGCGTGATGAGCGTGACCGGCTACAAGGGCGGAAAGCCCGTCAAGGCGGGCGTGCCGGTGGCCGACATCGGCTGCGCGCTGTTCGCGGTGTACGGCTTGCTGTCGGCGTACATCGGCGCGCAGAAAACCGGCGAAGGTCAGCACATCGACGCGTCGCTGTTCGACTCGGTGATGGCCTTCTCGATCTGGGACATGTCGGAGTACTGGGGCACGGGCGTGCCGCCGACGCCGCTCGGCACCAGCAACAAGATGAGTGCGCCCTACCAGGCGGTGAAGGCGCGCGACGGCTACTTCGTGATGGGCGCGACCAACCAGAAGCTGTGGACGAAGCTCTGCGAACTGCTACAACGTCCGGACCTGGTACAACACGCCGAGTACGCAACCGTGTCGCTGCGCCTGAAGAACCGCGAGGCGATGATCGAAGTACTGGAGCAGGAATTCGCGAAGCGCGACAGCGCCGACTGGGTCGAAGCGATGCTCGCGACCGGCATTCCCGCGGGCCCCATCCTCTCCTATCCCGAAGCGTTCGAAAGCGAGCATGCCACGCACCGCCGCATGTGCATGGAGATCGACCATCCGAACGAAGGCAAGGTCAAGAACATCGGCTTCCCGGTCAAGATGCTCGGCACGCCACAGACAGTGCGCCGTCATCCGCCGCTGCTCGGCGAGCACAACGACGAGATCTTTGCCGAGATCAACGGGAGCACATCATGAGCGACCCCGTTACGCTGACCATTCATTCCTCGGGCGCGGCGGAGATCGTGATCGACCGACCCGAGCGGCACAACGCCATGACGCTCGACATGTACGAGTCGCTGCTGACGCTGATTGCGCAGTGTGAACAGAACAGCGACGTGCGCTGCATCCTGTTTCGCGGCGCGGGCGGCAAGTCGTTCATTGCCGGTACCGATATCGCGTACTTCAAGGACTTCCGCGACGGCCGCGATGGCATCGTTTACGAGGCCTTCGTCGAGCGCGTGATCGACACGGTGGAGCGCATTGCGAAGCCCACCATCGCCGTGATCGACGGCTGGGCGGTGGGCGGCGGCCTCGCGCTCGCGACGGCCTGCGACTTCAGGCTGTGCAGCGACACGTCGCGCTTCGGCGCGCCGATCGCGAAGACGCTCTCCAACACACTGTCGTCGCGCAACCTCGCGCGGCTTCAGGCGGCGCTCGGCGTGCCGCGCGTCAAGAAGATGCTGCTGCTCGCCGACTACCTCAACGCCGCTGAAGTGCTGGAATGCGGGTACATGTATGGCGTTTTCGCGCAGGATGCGTTGCAGGACGCCGCGCATGCGCTCGCGCAACGGCTCATCGCGCTGTCGCCGGTCACGCAGAAAGCGGTGAAGGAGAGCCTGCGCCGCATCGTCGTCGAACAACGTCTCGACGACGAAGATCTGATCGAAGAGGTGTACGGCAGCGCCCGTTTCCGGGACGCCGTGCTCGCGTTCACCTCGGGTTCGTCGAAATAACAATAAATGAACAACGTGGAGTGAGACATGAAACGATTGCAACCGAAGGCAACGGCCACCGTGCTGCTAATGCTGTGCCTGATGTACTTCATCACCTACGTCGATCGCGTCAACATCAGCACCGCGGCGGGGCAATTCAAGTCCGAGCTTGGACTGAGCAACACGCAGCTCGGCTTCATCTTCTCGGCGTTCGCGTATCCGTATGTGGTGTTCCAGTTCATCGGCGGCTGGGTGAGCGACCGCTTCGGTGCGAAGCGCACGCTGATCGCCTGCGCGTTCATCTGGGCGGTGGCGACCACATTGACCGGTTTCGCGGGCGGCTTCGCGACGCTCGTCGCAGCGCGCCTCTTGCTCGGTCTCGGCGAAGGCGCGACCTTCCCCGCGTCCACCAGCGCAATGGCGTCCTGGGTGAGAAAGGACCGGCGCGGCATGGCGCAAGGCATCACGCACTCGTCGGCGCGGCTTGGCAACGCGGTTGCGCCCATCCTGGTGCTGGCGCTGATGACCGCGTTCGACTGGCGCTTCGCGTTCTACCTGCTCGGCGCGTTGAGTTTCGGCTGGGTGGTGCTGTGGTGCGTGACATACACCGAAAAACCCGCGGATCATCCGCGTATCACCGCCGAAGAAATCGACAGCCTGCCGCCGCCACGGGTTCGTCCGGTGGAAGCGCCGGGCACCTGGGCGCGGCTTTACCGCCGGCTGTTGCCCGTGTCCGCCGTGTACTTCTGCTACAACTGGATTCTCTGGCTGATGCTCGACTGGATGCCGCTCTACTTCATGCACAGCTTCCATCTGAACATCAAGAAAGCGGTCATCTTCACGTCCGGCGTATTCATTGCCGGCGTGTTCGGCGATCTGGTCGGCGGGCTGATCAGCGACCGGCTGCTGCGCCGTACCGGCAATCTCAAACTCGCGCGCAGCTACCTCGTCGCGTTCTGCATGACGATGACCGGCCTCTCGCTAATCCCCGTCGTGCTGATTCACGACCCGATGTACTCGCTGGTCTTTCTCGCCGCCGCGATGTTCTTCAACGAAATGAATATCGGCCCGATGTGGGCCGTGCCAATGGACATCACTTATGACCGCTCAGGTACGGCGAGCGGCATCATGAGCGGGACGGGCTTCACCGCGGCGATCGTCAGTCCGGTGGTGGCGGGTTATCTGATCGACCGCCTCGGCAACTGGAATGTGACCTTCCTGCTGTCCATTGGTGTGATGGCTTGCGGCGTGCTGCTGACCTTCATGATGAAGCCGGATGCGCCGTTCGACGACAAGCTGAAGCCTGCTGCTGCGCCTTCGCTGCGTGCGGGGCGCGACGCTGCTGCGTTTCCGCTGGTGGATAAGCACTGAGAATGCGTCGCAGCGCCATTCGGCATTCACTTCTTCGCGAGCACGGCCGGATCTTCGCCGCACTCGCGAAGCGATGCCACTCGACACGCTGGCTCGCGACTCATTGGCTAGCGGCCGAGCACCTTGTCGAAATCGGCGTCCAGCTTCGCCAGCGAACCGGCGATATGCGCGCGGTTCTCCTTGATCCACTGGTCCTGCTGCGTGACGCGCGTATTCGCCTCTTTCAGCATGCGCGCCATTTCAGCGGGTTGTGGGCCGCCCGTCGTCGCTCGATTATTCACGATGGCGACCGGATTCAGCGTAGAGCGGAACTCAGCTTCGCTCATCGGCAGATCTCCCGCGTATGGCGTGCCGGCCACTGTTTCCCTGTAGATGCGCTGCGCGTCCGCATACGGGAACTCGAGCGGCTTGATGTCCTTCTGCCGCGCATACTCGACGACATTCGACGCGAAATGATGACCGACCCGAAACGGCAGTTTGTATTTGCGCATCAGGACATCGGCAATTTCCTGTGACGCGGTCCAGTCGCTATTCAGTTCTTCGAGCGCACGCTCGGGGTTGATCACGAGTGCGTTCATCACCGTTTGCCAACCCTTGAGCGCGGCGATGCCGCTGCCGATCATTTCGCTGTTCGCCTTCACGTCCTTCGGATCGCTCATGCCAGGCGGCAGGTTGTGCGCCTCCCAAACCACGCCTTCGGCCTGCGATATCGCGGCGGATGCGTCCGTGCGCGTGCGGATCAATAGTCCGGGATTGCGCTTTTGCGGCATCGCGCTCGACACGTAGGTGTTGATGCCGCCCTCCTGCAACAGAATCCAGGGCCGCGTTTCGGCGTATTGCGTCATCACGTCCTGAATGAAGCTTCCCGTGTGCAGCGCCACGCTGGTGACGATTGCGCCTGCTTCCACGGGTTCGTCGACGGATGAGATTTGCGACGCGTCATACGCGTTGTCGACGATCGCGTTGAAGCCGAGATAATGCGCCATGCGTTCGCGATCCAACGGCCAGCTCGTACCGTTGAGCACCGTCGTACCCATCGACGAACGATCGACACGCTTATACACTTCACGAATGCGCTGCGCGTCGCGATCCAGTCCCGCGGCGAATCCGAGCAGATAGTGACCGTAGCTGTTCGGCTGCGCCGCCACGCCGTTCGTGTAGTTCGGCACGACGGTCGCCGAGTATTGGCCGGCGAGACGAACCAGCGTCGCGGTGGTTTTGTTCAGTTGCTCGGCGAGGTTCAGCAGGTCGTCGCGAAGAATCGCCGAACGATACGTGGCGTGCATGTCCTGACTGGAGCGCCCGGCGTGCAGCAGCGTGACGTCCTCGCCCGCCGCCTTGATCAGCAGCGGCTCGAACGTGATTACCGTAGACGGACGTTTCGCGCCAGGTTGATTGCCATCGGCGATGACCTTGGCCACGCCCGCGGCGAGGCGCGGCGCCATCGCCTTGTCGAGCAGTCCTTCGTCGGTGTTGATGACGACCGTGGCCTTGTTGATTTCGCCGAGCCAGAAGAATTCGTCGTGAGGCGGCGATTGCTGGGCGAACGCGGGGAATGCACAGAGAAGGGTGACAGCGGGCAAGGTCCGGACGGATGGTCTCATGTAGGCGCGAGTGGATTGTTGGGGCAATTGAAGTACGCCCGATTATAGAATCTCCGCGGCCCCACTTTCATCGATCAACCTGCTTGCGATGGATGCGCTCAATGCAATGCTCGCGCTTCTTTGTAACTCGAGCGCGAGCATTGCCGAGGTCATGCGCCTCTTGCGCTTTTTTTAGTCGTAGTGGCGATGCTTATGGTGCTTGCTCGAACGGTAGCCGCGCGAGTAGTCGTTCGCATACGAGTTGGACCGCGAGACGTTGCCGCCGAGTGCCGAACCCGCGCCGCCGCCCAACGCCGCGCCGACCAGGCCGCCGCCACGGCCGCCCATTGCATTGCCGGCCGCCGTGCCCGCACCGCCGCCCAGCGCGCCGCCGATGATCGCGCCCGTGCGCTCGCGGCGATTCGACGTCACCGCGCCACCGGCGCCGCCGCCGACCGCGCCGCCGATCACGGCGCCCGTGCTGCCGCCGACCGCGCCGCCAAGCGCCGCGCCGGCCACACCGCCGAGTGCGCCGCCAAGCGCGTTGTTCATATCGCCAGCGACTGCCGACAACGATGCCGCGGCAGTCAATGCAGCAACGGCCACCATCTGGATGATCTTCTTCGACATAAGAGGGCCTTTTGTTTTCTTGAGACGGCGCCGAGTATAACCGGCCATTCGAAAGGCTTTTGTAACTGCCTGAGGTCGACTCAGTAAGACGTGTAACAAAATGATCGCGCGGGTTTTGAGGAATCGCGTCCGATCGGAGCGAGGGCGGGCGGTTGGCCGACAAGGCACACGTTTGTCGCTTTTTACGTTATTTGGATTACTAAATAATCGGCATTTCAGAGCGCACGGCGAATTCGCGAACCACCACATCACGATGGCCCGCGAACCCGCTGCTCATTTCACTCTTATCCGCGCCGCTTCTTCTTCAACTCGATCGTCTCGAACAACTCATAGTTCGGCGTCGGCGTTTGATCCGCGCCCGGCGCGTGATAGTAGTTCATCGTAATGGTCGTCTCGCCGCCCGGATGGCCCGGATCGTGATCGAACACCGCGATGCCGTAGCCCGTGCCGGTGTCGCGCTGCGCCGACCAGATTGCGTCTTCGACAGCATCCGCACTGGCCCTCGTGAAGGTGCCCGCCGCAGCGGCCGGAACCGGACGATTAGGCTGCGTGAAGATGCGCGCCTGCGGCAGCCCCGTGCCGATGTCCACGCCATACACGTCCAGCGGCGCGCTCGTGCCGCCACCGCCGAGAATCAGGTGAATCGTGCCGTGGCTCGTATCGAACGTCGACGCACCCGACGATACCGCCGACATGATCGGCTTCGGCTGCAACGTATCGACTGGTCGCCCCGTCGCGATCTCGGTGCCCTTGTCGTGATTGCAGCCGCGCACGGGATAGCTGCGCTCGTAGTCGTGATCGTGCCCGCAAAGCACCAGGTCGACGCCGTAGCGGTCGAATAGCGGCAGCCACGCTTCGCGGATGCCCTTGTCCGAACCGTTGCCGGTCTGCGACGAACTCAACGCGTCCTGATGCATCTGCACGATGATCCAGTCCACGTCGTCATCCTGCGCCGCGTGATGCAGGACTTTCTCGAGCCAGCGCGTTTGTTCGCCGCCGCTATATCCGCGCACGTACAGCGAGGTACCCGGTTGAATCGGCGGATTGCCGGTGCTGGCGACCGGCACCAGCGAAGCCGGACCGGCAACGAACGCAGCCGCGTCCTGATAGACGACGTCGTCCGCATCGAGCGAGACGAACAGCACGGAACTCACGCGGAAGCTGTACCAACGCCCCTGGAAACGCGAGTGATTGTCGGGCAGCGTATAGCGCGAGAGATACGACGCGAGACCCTGTTCGCCGTTGTGGAATTCGAGTTCGTGGTTGCCGGGACACGGCATCCACGGGCGGTTCGACGCCGACGTCTGCGCGTTGTTCCCGAAGTCGCGCCACACCGCCGGCTGTTTCATCGGGTTCAGATTGGCATAGCAAAGGTCGCCGTTGAGCAGATGGAACAGCGGCTGGAAGCGCTCGACCGCCTGCACCGCGAAGCGGCTTTGCGGCGACGACAGAACCCAGTCGGAATTGGGCGTCGCGAGATCGCCATAGCTCGTCCAGCGGAACGGCGCGCGACCGCGCGGCGCGGTGCGGAAGCTGGCGGTGAACGGCTGCGCCGCGTTGCTGTCATTGTCGACCGTCACCTCGTACTGATAGTTCGTATCGGCCTTCAGATCACGCAGACGCGCGTGATAAGTGAACACGACTTCGCCGTTGATGCCATCCGTATATGTGCTTTGCACCGCGTGCACAGTATGCCTCTTCGAGTCCGCGCCGCTGATGCGCACCTGCGGATTCACCGCCGGCGCGACCGAGGCCCACGACACCGTGACCTCGCTCGTCGGGTCGTTGCCCCAGGTCAGGTGGATCTGCTCGGGCGTGCCATCGGGTGCGCTGCCACTGGCGCCGCGCGCCGCCGATGCCAGCGTGCTGGCCGCCGTTGCGAAGCTGGATGCGCCGGCAAACTTCAGGAACCCACGACGCGAGACGATGGAAGCGCCCTGATCATCGGGCGGCGAAGCCTTGACGATTTTTCTGTTCGACATGTCCGGTGGTGTTGTATGGGGGATTGATGAACGCCAGCGCTTGTGAGGGCGCATCGCGCTGCCCGCACTGAAGCGTGCGCTGCCGGATGTGTGCATGGTGGATGCGACCACTGATCCTAGCCGCGAAGCTGTGACAACCGGATGAAACAGCGTTGCTGAGCGCAGAAGGCGCTGCAATCCATTGATTGCAGCGCCGCGGCAATACACATCTATCCGCTCAACCGCTAATGCGTGGGCGGCTGCGGATTATTCGCCGGATTGGTATCGAATCTGAAGACTCGGTGGATGCCGTTTGCATCGACCAGCTTCAACAGTTCGGTCTCGATGGGATCCGCGATTTCTTTGCCATAGACTTCATCGCCATTCACATAGACCGTAAACGACTGCAAGTACTTCGCTTTCTTCTCCGGATTTTCGATCGTGTCCCGAGTCCACTGATAGAGCGGATAGTTTTCCGTCCCTAGTCGTTCCGCCTCGCTGACGTAATCGGCGAACGCATCGAACTGGCATTTCAACGTTGCGCCGTGTCTGCGCAGAACGTCGCGCAGCGCGGCATGCGCCGCATGTGATGAGTCGGCGCGCAAAGCGTGCGCCAGTTCAGGCGAGACGGTGATCCTCAACTGAAATTGCAATGGGGCGGTCATGTCCACCTCGATGATCCACCTCGGCGCCGGACCTCAATGCCGCGCGCTCGCGGTCTTGTCCACGGAATGCTCGGCCGGGTTCGCAGCGATCTGCTCGATCTCGCTGCCGCGCAGCGGCCTGCCCAACAGAAAGCCTTGCGCGTGCGTGCATCCGCACACGCGCACGAAATCCAGTTGCTCCTGCGTTTCGATCCCTTCCGCCGTCGTCGGCATGCCGATTTCGCGCGCCAGCGCCACGATCCCGCGCACCACCGCCGCGGATTCGCGACCGTGCACGGACTCCTTGACGAAAGAGCTGTCGATCTTCAGCTTGTCGAACGGAAAGCGCACGAGCGTCGACATGGTCGAAAAGCCGGTGCCGAAATCGTCGAGCGCAAGACCGATGCCCAACGCACGCAACCTCGCGACGTTGCGCCGTGTCACGGTGTCGTCGTTCAATAGCACGGTCTCCGTCACCTCGATGTTCAGGCGCTCCGGCGGAAGCCTCGTCCTGCGCAGAATCGCCGCGACCGTCGAAGCAAACGATTCCTCGCGCAACTGCACCGGCGACACATTGACGGCGACCGGGACCTTGTCCCGCCATGTCGCCGCTTGCGAGCACGACTGCATCAACCCCCATTCGCCCAATGCGAGGATGAGGCCGGTGCGTTCGGCAGTCGGAATGAACGCGGCCGGGGAAAGCTCGCCGCGGGTCGGATGGGTCCAGCGCAACAGCGCCTCGCGGCCGGAAACCGTGCCGTCGCTGAGATCGACAATCGGTTGATACTCCATGCGCAAACCATCGAACGACTTCAGCGCGCCTTCGAGGTCGCTGCGCAGCAGGCTCAGGCTTTCATCCGATACGTGCTTGTCGGCATCGAAAACGGCGAACGCGCTTTTACCGCTGCGTTTGACCGCATATAACGCGCGGTCGGCGCAGATCAGCAATTGCGGTCCCGTCTTCGCGTGCTCCGGATAGAGCGAAACACCGACGCTCGCGCCGATATGCACGAGCGCTTCGCTCAACGCGAACGGGCGCGCAAGTGTCTTGACGATGCGGTCGGCCAGCACACGCACCTCGCGCACCTGGCTCATCCCATCGGCAATGGCGACGAACTCGTCGCCGGCAAGGCGTCCGACCAGATCGCCGCTCGGCAGAATTTCACGCAAGCGGCTCGCCGCCTCCTGCAGAATCTGATCGCCCGCTGCATGGCCCAGGCTGTCGTTGATCGCCTTGAAGCCGTCCAGATCGATCAGTAGAACAGCGAACGGCTGATCGTGACGCAACGCGCCCACTTCCGTGCGCTCCAGCAGCAGTTCGCTGATACGCGCGCGATTGGGCAAGCCGGTGAGGCTGTCCTGACGAGCCAGGCGGTGGCTGTTTTCACGCGCCAGCAACAATGCGACGGTATCGCGATTGCTGCGCAGGGCCACGGTGAAAAAGCCGGCGGCGCAGAACGGCGCTTGAAATAGCAGCACGAGCTTGCCATTGCCGGGCGACAGCGCCGCACCGAGACCCAACAGGCTGAGAATGAAGGAAATCTGCAACAGCACGAGCCGGGGCGTGCCCGCATTGCGTCCGGCCAATCCGCCGATCACGCCCACCGCGCAAACGTTGCCGAGCAGAAAGAGCGTGGCGTTTCCGCTGATATTGCACAGCAACGTGCCGAAGCCGAATAGCACGCTCCATAGCAGGCTCGCCAGCAGAAACGCGGAGGTCGGCGTCGGCCGGTCTTGCGCGCTACGCCTGCGGCATAGCCAGATCAGCGTGAGGCGCGCTATCAGCAACGCGACGACGGCGATGCCCCACGCGGCGTAAAGCGGAATGGGATATAGATAGAAAGCGGTTGCGCAGACGCTGATTTCGCAAATCGACGCGAATATGATTGACGCGGTTCGCGTGAATAAATGCGCGAGCAGGATCTGGCGGTTGTCTGGGCTCAGGTTCTGAGCGGAGGACACTACCCATTTGAAAAATGGAGACCTTGGTTCGCTGAAAGCCATGACCTGCGCATTTGACGGTTAGTGGACTCAAACGGGTATGCGCAGCAATTATTGCGTAAACTTAAAGTATCAGGTTAATTCAAGGCGGTAATTGTGTGCGGCATGGAGCGCACGGGGCAAAGAAAAAGGCGGAGATCAATTGGAATACCCGATAACCCCTAGGACAGCGGCGAATCGTGCGAGGATTTTGGGCCGGTGGGAGTTCAACTGTGATGCGACCGCATAAATGAGGTGTTGTATTTTCGATGTAAAAGCGCAAATGCGGCGGCAATTGCTGTGATGCAATGCGGCAATGGCAGGCTTTCGATATCAATTGCCCGATTGCCACATCAGCGGGCCCGGTTATTCCAATCGCGCTGTGGGCGCCGTATTCGGATAACCCACAGCATTTACCCCGAGGTCGATTGGCGACGGCTGCGGTTACGGCTATCGCAAAGCATCCGCGCCTGCCTGCGCAACCTGAGCGTCCTGCTCGGACTGCATTCCCGACACGCCGATCGCACCGATCACCGCGCCATGGAGTACCAGCGGAATGCCACCGTCGAGCGGCATCAGATTGGACATGCCCAACAGCCGCAAATGGATGCCCGCTTGCGACACCGCGTCCTGGAAGAGCTTGCTCGGACGGCGAAAACGCACCGCCGTTTCCGCTTTTTGACGAGCCACTTCAATACTGCCGAGCTGCGCCTGGTCAAGCCGATGCTGTAAAACCAGGTGAGCGCCGCTATCGACCACGGCGATCACCATCGGCCAGCCGTGACGAACGGCTTCTTCTCGCGCGGCGTGCGCCACTTGCATCGCCTGGCTCAACGTTATCGGCGCCCCATAGACGGGACCATTCTGCGCGGGTGTTTCGTAGGTCATGGCGAGTTCTCTGTTGAAAAAGGAAGCGGCTCAGGCCGCGCTTAGAATGTATGACGCCTGTGTTTGCGTTCATAGCCATCCGCGCCGGGAGGCATTATTCCGCTAAGCGAGAGAATCACGATGAGGTCAAACGAGGATTACGCCGTGCTGCTGGCCGTGGTCGACCATGGCAGCCTGACTGCGGCCGCGGCGTCGCTCGGGCGTTCGCTGCAGTCCGTCAGCCGCTCTCTGGCGGCCATCGAAAAGCAGCTCAACGTCGTGCTGTTCAAGCGAACCACGCGCCGAGTGCATCCCACGCCCGCATGTCTCGCGTTCGTCAACCGCATACGGCCTGCGGTGCGCGAAATCGGCGCCGCTCGTGACGAGCTTCTGGACCAGAATGCTCAACTGCGTGGCGCGATCCGCGTTGCCGCGCCCACCTCGTTTGGTGCGCAATATGTCGCCCCGGCGCTCGCGACGTTTCTGCGTCTGCACACGAATGTCAGCAGCGAACTTCTGTTGTCGGAGCGACATGTCGATCTCGCTAGCGACTCGGTCGACGTCGCGCTGCGTCTGGGCAAGCTTCCGGATTCCAGCCTTCGCGCGCGGCAAATCGGTGAGTTGCGGCGCGTCGTGTTCGGCGCGCCGGTCTATTTCGCCGAGCGTGGATATCCCACCCATCCTCGCGACCTGGCGAATCACGACTGCCTGTTGCGCAGGGGCAAACTTCGGGAGACATGGCAGTTCGGTGCGCAGGCCTTCGCAGCCGAAGTGCGGGGCAGGTTTTACTCATCCAGCGCGCACGCCTGCAATATGGCGGCGGCCGCCGGCTACGGGATTGCGCGGGCGCCGCTTTGGCAAGTGCGCGATCTTGTCGATGCGAAGAAGGTGGAAGTGGTGCTTGCCGGGTTCGAGCCGGAGGCGGCGCCCGTCCACCTGGTGTGGGCGGCGGGACGATCTTTGCCGCGAATATCGCGGCGCAGGCGCTATAGGCGCTATAGGCGCTATAGAAACCTGGCCGCTGAACGCGCTACGGATTGCCTTTGAGCGTGAATGGCGCTAACAACGCCTGCACATCGACCTGCTGCCCCTGCAAAAGCAGCAGCCTCGCGTGAAGCACCATGTTCTCGAGAACAAGCTTGGCGGTGCTCAGCAGATACAACGCGTGGATGTCCGACACCGGCATGTTGCACGCCTCGACAGTGTGGTGGCGTTCGACGAGTGAAGTCATCACGAGCCGCCGCAGTTCCTGCTCGCCAAACGGCAGGTCTGCATAGTCGATCGGGTCATCCGCTTCGACTTCCCGCAGCATGTCCACCAGCGTTTCCGTGCTTACTTGCATATGTCCGCTCCATGTCGTCGTCAAGGACCAGCATCGCCAAGCTTCGTCATCCAGCGCTATCAGACTACCGCGTCAATTCATCCGCGTCCACCTTGAATGGTTGGACATGCGACGCAGCAGCATCGCGAGGCGCGGCTCAAATCGACTTGACTTCACCACCGTCCATTCTCAACGTAGAGCCCGTCATCCAGTGCGCGGCGGGCGAAACGATGAACGCCATCAACTCGGCGATTTCGTCGGGCGTGCCATAGCGGGCAATGCCCGCTTCGGCGGGAAACTTTTGCGTCGCCTCTTCGACGCTCATGTCATGCAGCGGCGCCCAATGCTCCAGGTAGGAACGCCGCCGGCCGGTCATCACCGGTCCGGGCAATACGCTGTTGACCTGCACGCCATCGGTGATGCCGCGGTCCGAGAAAGCTTTCGCGAGCGCGACGATCGCCGCGTTGATCGTGCCCACCGCGGCGTACGGCGCCTTCGGGAACAGCGCCGAATTGCCCGACATCAGCACGACCGACCCATGCGTCGCTTTCAGCGACGGCCACGCCGCCATCGTCAGACGCCGTGCGCCGTGCAGCTTCAGCGCGAATCCGTTGTCCCATTGCTCGTCGCTCATGTCGAACACGTCGATCTGCGGCACGGCCCCCGCGATGTTCAGCAATGCATCAATCTGTCCGAACGCGCCGAGCGTCTGATCGACGACCTGCTGTGCGGCGTCAGGCTCAGCGAGGTCGAGCCCCATGACGAGAGGCTCGGCTCCCGCCTTTTCGACCTCGGCGGCAACCTGTTCGAGGTTCTCGCGATTCCGGGCGACGAGCACGATCGACGAGAAATCCCGCGCCAGCCTGATGGCGGTCGAACGGCCGATCCCCTGGCTCGCGCCCGTGACGATTGCGACTCTTCTGGACATTGCTACGCTCCTTGTTTCAAGTACAGGTAAATAGCCGGTTGGAGTACGGCGACCGGTTTTTCAAACCCGGTGCATATCGATACAGCTGAACGCGTCCATGCCGGCCAGTGCACACGCGACTCATCGAATGAGGAAGTCCGAAATAGCAGCGGCAATCTCCACTGCGTGCGTCTCCAACGCGAAATGACCCGTATCGAAGAAGCGCACTTCTGCGCCCGGTATATCGCGCCTGAATGCCTCGGCGCCCGCCGGCAAAAAGAACGGATCGTTCTTTCCCCACACCGCAAGAAGCGGTGGCCGATGCGTGCGGAAATACTGCTGAAACGCGGGATACAGCGCGACGTTGCTGCGGTAGTCGCCGAACAGATCGAGCTGAATTTCGTCTGCGCCCGGCCGGCTCAGATAGAAGTCGTCGAGGGAATAGCCGTCCGGTGATACTAGTGCCGTGTCGCGCACGCCGTGCGTGTACTGCCAGACGGTCGTCTCATGCGTGAGCAGCGCGCGCAGCGCTTCACGGTTGGCGCGAGAGGGCTCCTGCCAATACGCGCGAATCGGATTCCAGCCGTCGCTCAAGCCCTCTTCGTAAGCATTGCCGTTCTGCGAAATCAGCGCCGTAATCCGCTCAGGATGCTTCAATGCGAGCCGGAAGCCTGTGGGCGCACCGTAGTCGAATACATACAGCGCAAAACGATCGAAGCCGATCACTTCCGTAAAGCGATCAATGACGCTCGCCATGTTGTCGAACGTATAGGCGAATTGGTCGCGCGCCGGCATGTCCGACTGTCCGAAGCCGGGCAGATCCGGTGCGACGATATGAAACCGGTCGGCGAGCTTCGGAATCAGATCGCGAAACATGTGGCTCGAACTTGGAAAGCCGTGAAGAAGCAGCAGCTTCGGCGCGCCTTGACGACCCGCTTCGCGATAGAACACCTTGAAGCCGTCGACGTCGGCATGGCGATAGGAGATGGACGACATGATTTCCTCCACAAATGAACAAGGTTGAGTGAGCAATGAAAGGCTCAGCGTGATTGATTGCATCACGGAGATGCCGGCCTCGTTAATGAGCCGACACCGCTTGCGCCGCATTGACGATGAGGTCGGTCACGGTCTGCGCGGCCGTGACGATCGGCGCATGATCCACCTCGCACGAATGCACTTCGGCGCTCATCCGGCGCGCCATGAAATGTTGCGTGGCGGGGCTGATCATTCGGTCCTCTTCAGCAACAAGGAACCAGCTCGGCCGGTCCTTCCATAGCGGCCGCGCGACCTTTCCGCCGATGCACGCCGCCGCAATAGGACGCTGAACCGCCGCAAGCAACTGCACCTCTTGCGGTGTCGCGTGCTGCGCAAACGCGGCGGCGAACGCGTCTTCCGGCAGCCATATCAGGCCGTGCGAATCAGGCGCCAGCTTCGGCGCCAGCGGATGAGTTTCGCCGCGATAGAACACATCGGCGACGGTTTCCCCTTCGTCGGGTGCGAGCGCGGCCACATAGACCAACGCTGCGACGTTTTCCGCGCGGGCCGATCCGATGACCGCTCCCGCATACGCGTGACCAGCCAGCACGACAGGACCTTCGATCCGTTCGAGCGTTCGGTTGAGCGCGGCCACGTCGTCGCCTAACGAAGTCAGCGGCAACGCAGCCGCAATCGCGTTCATGCCATGCGCTTTCAGAGCGTGGATCACCTTGCTCCAGCTCGATCCATCCGCCCATGCGCCGTGCACGAGCACCACATTCACGTCAACAACGGACATGTTCCTCTCCTCTGAAGAAAGCAGACTCCTGCTGCGGTCGACGAGCATCTATCGGCACGCTCAATCAGTAACCTGTTTAATGCTCATATTCAGGTTACTCACTCTATGAGTAACTTGTCAACAGCATTTTTAGCGGTTACACTTTATTCATTCCGTTTTGCTTTCAGGCCAACAGATGGACTACCGTCAACTCCCCCCCATATTCGTGGCCGACGCGCCGGGCCTGGACTTTCTGAACTCGGTGGCAACGCCGGTCGACGAGGAAGTCGACTGGATCAGCGACGGCGCGGGTCTACTGGCCTGGTTGGAACAGGCTGGGTTCGTGTCTCGCAGCGCGATCGCGGCGGTGCGTGCACAGTCCACCCCCGCAGAACTCGACGCGGTCGCAGCGCGGGCGCGCGAGTTGCGCGAGTGGTTCAGGGCCTATGTTCAGAAGCGGAAGGGACGCTCGCTGGTCGCCAAAGACCTGCGTGATCTTGGGCCGCTGAATCAATTGCTCGAACGCGATGAGCAGTACGGGCAAATCGTGGCGGATGTCGCGGACGGTGTCGTAGGCTTTGAATTACGTGCCAACCGGCGCTGGAAATCGGCGGAGTCGTTGTTGATGCCGATCGCCGAGTTGCTGGCAAAGCTGGTGTGCGAGGAAGACTTCGCGCACGTCAAGGCGTGCGAAGGTCCGCGATGCACATTGATGTTCGCCGATCACACGCGCGGCCATGCGCGCCGCTGGTGCAGCATGGCGATCTGCGGTAATCGCGCGAAGGTTGCGGCGCACCGCGCGCGTCTCAAGGAACAGAAGAACGGCTGACACGACGGCGGCGCTGAACAGGCCGCCGCCTGGCCGCGAGTATCAGCCTTGGCCGGTCAAGTTCGATCAACGTCTTACTCAAAGCGGGGGGACGCGATGCGCGAAGTCAAGCTAACCGCAGAACGGCTGACTGCATTTTCCGATGCGGTCTTCGCCGTGATCGTGACCATCATGGTGCTGGAACTCAAGGCGCCGGACCAGCCGTCATTCTCGGACCTGTGGCCGCTATGGCCAATGGCGATCAGTTATGCGGTGAGTTATCTGTTCATCGTCATTATCTGGATCAACCATCATCACCTGATGAGGTACGTGGGTCCGCCGACGCTGGGACTGATATGGATCAACTTCATCCATCTCTTCATGGTCTCGCTGCTGCCCTTCGCGACCGCGTGGGTTGCGCGCACGCAGCTCGCGTCGTCGCCCGTCGTGTTTTATGCAGGATTGTTCGTCTGCATCGACATCGCCTACAACGTGTTCGAAAAGCAGGTGTTGTCCGGCGCGGATGCGAGCCTCGTGCCCATGCACATGCGTCGCGCGGCCAGGTCCAGATCGCTTGTCGTTCTTGCCGGCTTCATCAGCGCCATGCTGGTTGCAATCGTCGCGCCGCGTGTCGGTTTCGGTGTGATATGCGCGGCGCTGATGCTTCATTTGCGCCCGGACGTGTCGGGCAATCGACGGTGAGTGCTCTTCGCGAAGTGCCGCCGTGGAGTTCAGTGAGCCGTCCCTTCGTCCGTCGCCGTGATCGAATCGACCTGGACAGAAGGCAGTCTGGAAGGCCCGGCGGTTTCCGCCACCCGCCCCTTGACGTGCACGACCTGGTTCTGCAACCGGCCCGCCGTCGCATGGTCCACGCCCACGAGTTGCCACAGATTCTTGCCGTCGGAGATGACGGGGTACGTGAAGGGCTCATTGCCACGAAGGGTCAATGTGCCGCGCAAATCGACCCGATCGCCCGTATGCGCTGTTCCCGCACACGCGATGCCGGCAAACAGAACGAAAGCAGCGAGAAGAAAGTTTCGGAGCATGGCAACGACTTGAGCCTGTACAAATGCGTTATCGGAAACCCGTTGATGCGCGCCCAGCATGCATGAAAAAAGCCGTCCCTGGAAGGGGACGGCTTCGTCAGCCGGCCAGACGCGCGGCAGACTCGATGCTGCCGCGCCGCCGCGTTACTGCACGATCACCGACAACGTCACACCAGGCGGCAGCGTCACCGTTTCCTGATAAGTGCTCGCGACATGCGAGCGCACGGCCGGGAAGCTCGCGTAGCCCAGCAGGACGCCCGGTGAAGCCGACGGCAACGCACGGGCCATCTTCGACGGGTCGATGGACGGCAGCGTGAAGCCGCCTTCCGCGCGCGATGCAAAGCTGTACTGCGCCATGTTCGCCGCGAGCGGCACCTGTGCGCTCGCCGCGACGGTGAAGTGGCGCAATTCCTGCGCGACGCTCGAGTCCGCACGAACCTGCTTGATCGCGTCATTCAGAATGTCCATCGACACAGTCGCGTTCTTGTCGTTCAGCAGGTCCTTATAGAACGTGAGCCCGAGCTGCCGGTTCAGGAATCCGCCGAACGAGCCGTTGGTCGTATAGCTGTCGCATGTCACGTCACCCACGTCCCATGTCGTCAGACCGCAGGTATAGCTGCCCCGGTTGTTGTACGTCAGATAGCTGATGAAGCGGTCGTCGCGAACGGAGTTGTACGTCGGGTCGATGTTGAAGCTGACCCAGTCCTCCATCATCATCGCCGACATTTCTTCGAGCCATGTGTCGTACGCGTACTGCATACCCATCAGCATGTCGCGGCGGTAGAAGTTCTGCATGTGCGTGCTTTCATGCGCCATCACGGTCTGCATCGTCTTCATGCCGGCGGTGCCCGCCAGATACAGCGTCTCCGAATCCAGATAGAGCGACAGGTCCGCATTGCTGTGGGCCGTCTCGCCAGTGCCCTGATTCACGAAGTTGTTGAGCGCCCAGAAATAGCCGACTGTGCCGTACGGCTGCGAATCGTGGTTGAAGTTCGCCACGACGAGGTCGATCGGTTGCGGTGCGCCGAGCATGCCGGTCACGTTCACCGCGCCCCAGAACGGACCGCCGATGCCGGTGACCATGTCGTACACGCCGCCCGTGCCCGCGTAATTCTGCAGCAGGCTGTTGACGATGGTCGGCGTGATTTTCCCTGTGCCGTACTCCGCCGTTTCGACCCAGATATTGACCTTCGTAGCATCGGCCGTGGTGCCGACAGCCTGAAGCGCCATATGACGCAACGTGCCATCCGCCAACCAGAAGTCGCGCGTATCGCCGATGTTGTAGGTCACCACCGCGCGCTGCACCTTGCTGACGACATCCGCTGCCGGGCTCGCCGCGGCCGATGCCGCGTTCTGTTGCACGAGTGCCTTCCAGCCGGTCGAGTTGAACTCGTGGATGGCCTTCATGCGCGGGTCCTCGCCGGTCGGCGATGCCATCAGGGCCTTCGCCGTCGCGGTAATGACATCGGCTGACGGAGTGTTCACGCTTGCATTGATGGGCACCGGCAACATCGCCTGATTGCCACCCTCGTTGGTGAAGACGAGCGTGACGTTGCGGCCCGACGTGCCCTTGATCGACACATTGACGGTATCGGCCTGCGCGCTCCCGTTGAGCGCCTGCCACATGCCCACGCCACTGCCCGCGTAGGTCGAATCGTCGGCCGCGCCGCAGCTCGTGCAGGCGGCGTGAAGCTTACCGTCCGCTGCCGGCGTCAAAGTGACCGGCGGCGCGCTGTTGACGATGTTCGTGCCGCCGCTGGTGCCACCGTTGGTGGCGCTGCTGTTGTTGCCTCCACCGCCACTGCCACCGCTTCCGCTATCGCCGCCACCGCCCCCGCCGCATGCCGTAAGGCCTGCCGCCAGAGACAGCGCCACAATGACCTCGAAGACACCTTTTCCTCGTTTGATACGCATATTTATTGTTCTCCACTACCCGGTTATTGCCGTGTAAAAGTCCTTAATCGTGCTGTGCGTCTGCTCGTTCCCGGTTCGTTTGGCAAATGGAATCAGCTAAGCATCAGGCCGCATCCGGACCGGCCAATTCCGTCATGGCATCGGCATCTTCCGGGCGAACGCTGAGTCCGAGCAAAAACACACCATGTTTTATCGGCAAAAACATTTCGTAATT